>DATKJN010000506.1:0-2142 GCA_035543655.1 Burkholderiaceae bacterium
CGCTCATCGCCGGACCGAAGCCCAGCTTGCCGCCAGACACCCAGGCCTGCGACAGGTTGACGAGGTTGTAGTACACGACGAAGCCGAGCAATGCGAACAACAGGTTCCAGTTGGTTGCGCGCCGCGGGTTGGTGGCCGACAACCCGATTGCCAACAGCACGAGGTTGACGGCCCCGAACAACAAGCCGAGCCGCCAGATCAGTTCACCCTGGTTGCGCGCGGTCGGGTCGCGCATCAGATCGAGTGTGGGTACCGTCTTTGGCGAACGGTTGGACGCCCGCTGCACCTGCTGTTCGCCGGTGAGGATCTGATAGCGCGCGAAACTGGCCAGCGTGCGCTCGCCCGACTGGCGATCCTGTTGCGCGCGCTGCCCGCTGTCGAGCACCAGGAAACGGTCGGTTCCGATCGTTTCCACATGTGCGCCGCGGGCCGATGTCAGCGACTCGTCGCGCGCGCCGTTGGCCAGCACGAACACGCCCTTGGCGTTGACCGCCTCCGCGCTGCTTTTCTCGATGAAGAACACCCGGCTGCCGTCGCGCGACGTCTGGAACACACCGGGTGTCACGCGAGACAGATCGGAGCGCTGCTCGTAGCGCTCGCGCAGTTCGGCGCTGCTGCGGTTGCCCCAGGGCCACACCAGCAGCACCAGCACCGACACCACCAGCAGCACCGGCCAGCACATGCGCAACACCGGTGCGATGAAGCGCGTGAGCGACACGCCGCTGGAAAACCAGATCGCCATCTCGCTGTCGCGGTACATGCGCCCCAACGTCACGACGATCGCCACGAAAAGACTGAGTGCCAGGATCGTCGGCAGGTGCGTCAGCACCGTGTATCCCATCAGCAGCACCACGTCGGTCGGGGCCACCACGCCGTTGGCCGCCTGACCCAGCACGCGGATCAGCATCATCGTGATCACGATGGTCAGGATCACCACCAGCGTCGCGCCGAACCCGCGCGCCAGTTCTTTGCGCAGCGTTGAATCGAATAACATCGACACCCCTCAGAACCAACACTGATTATGGACTTCAGACATCAGCCGATCTCGGTCGGGGGCGTGGCGGCTTTCAGTGCCGATGCGCTGCTGCTCGTGGTTGCCGGCAACAAGCTGCCAGCGGATTTGCCGAAGCCGCTGACGCAAGCGCTGCAGGCCGCCGCCAAGCAGGGAGACCTGGCCTTCGACAACGGCCGCTCGCTCTACCTCGGCAAGCTGGCGGGCATGAAAGCGCCGCGGGTGGCGGTGGCGGTGGCCGTCGATGGCTCGACGCGCGCGGTCAAGTCCGCACTGGCGCAAGGGCTGGCTCAGCTCAAAGGCCTGGGCGGCAAGCACGTGGCCGTGTGGCTCGCCGGCACGGGCGGCGTGACCGCATCCCATGCCGAAGCCCTCACGACCGCCACCGGCGATGCGGTCTACGTGTACCGCCACACCAAGCCGAGCGCTGGCCATGGCAGCAAGCTGGCCAAGGTCACGCTGCTGTGCCCGCGCGATGACGAGGCCGCCGTGGCGCAAGGCATGAAGCGTGGCGCGGCCATCGTGGCCGGTGTCACGCTGGCTCGCGAGCTGGCCAACCGGCCGGGCAACCACTGCACGCCCTCCATGCTCGGTGAACAGGCCGAAGAACTCGGCCGCACGATGAAGCTGAAGGTCGAAGTACTCGGCCGCAAGGAAATCGAGAAGCTCGGCATGGGCTCGTTCCTTTCGGTTGCACAGGGCTCCAACGAACCGCCGCGTTTCATCGTGCTGCGCTACGAAGGCGCCACAGCCGCCGACGCGCCGGTCGTGCTGGTGGGCAAGGGCATCACGTTCGACACCGGCGGCATCTCGATCAAGCCGGCCGGTGAGATGGACGAGATGAAGTTCGACATGGGCGGCGCGGCCAGCGTGCTCGGCACCTTCCGAGCCGTCGCGCAGCTCAAGGTGAAGGTCAATCTGGTCGGCCTGATCCCCACTTGCGAGAACATGCCGAGCGGCAAGTCGGTCAAGCCGGGCGACGTGGTCAGGAGCCTGTCGGGGCAGACGGTGGAGATCCTCAACACCGACGCCGAGGGTCGGCTCATCCTGTGCGACGCGCTCACCTATGCCGAGCGCTTCAAGCCGCGCGCAGTGGTGGACATCGCCACGCTCACCGGCGCCTGCGTGAT
>DATKJN010000507.1:0-2372 GCA_035543655.1 Burkholderiaceae bacterium
GGCGCCCAGCTGGTCAACTGGCCGCCGCCCGCGCTCGGCGCGCTGCGGGAGGGCGTGCGCTGCTGGGTCGACGGCAACTTTGTCGCCGTGGTGGCGCCGCGCGAGCGCGATGCCGATGCGGTGGCCGATCGCCTGCGCAAGCGGCTGCAATGGAAAGTGGCCGAGCCGCTGCCCGATGCCAACGACCTCTCGGCGTGGTTGGGCACCGCGTCGCACGAGACCACCGTGCCGGCGCAGCGCGGCGAGGAGCCGTGGCCGGTGGAACGGGGCGACGTGCAAGGGCACGTCGAGGGCCGCCGCTTCGAGGCCGAGTACTTCAAGCCGTACCTCGCGCACGCGTCGATCGGCCCGTGGTGCGCGGTGGCGCGCTGGGACGGCAGCACGCTGGAGGTGTGGACGCACAGCCAAGGCATCCACAACCTGCGCGACGACCTCGTGCTCGCGCTGGCGCACGAAACGAACGCGCCGGCCAAGGACCACATCGTCATCCACCACGTCGAGGGCGCCGGCTGCTACGGCCACAACGGCGCCGACGACGTCGCCTTCGATGCCGTGCTGATGGCCATGCACCACAAGGGCCATGCGGTGCGCGTGATGTGGACGCGCGCCGACGAGCTCACGCGCAGCCCGTTCGGCGGCGCGCAGCGCGTGGCGCTGCAGGCCAGCGTCGATGCACAGGGCCGCGTCACGCACTGGCAGCACCAGATCTGGGCCAACGGCTCGAGCTCGCGCCCCGGGCGCGCCAAGGTGCCCGCGCTGCTCGCGGCGAGCGAACGCCAACACGCCAGCGCGCTGCCGCTGTCGATCAACCCGCCGCTGGCCAACGGCGGCGGCGCCGAGCGCAACGCGGTGCCGGGCTACGCGGTGCCCAACGTGAAGATCGTCAACCACCGCCTCACGGTGATGCCGCTGCGCACGTCGGCGCTGCGCTCGCTCGGCGCGTTTGCCAACGTGTTCGCGATCGAATCGTTCGTCGACGAGATCGCGCACACGCTGAACGAAGACCCGCTCGCGTTCCGCAAGCGCCATCTCGACGACCCGCGCGCGCTCGCGGTGCTCAATGCGGTGGTCGAGCGCTCCGGCTGGTGGCGCACGAGCAAGGGCGAGGGCATCGGCCACGGCCTGGCCTGGGCGCGCTACAAGAACGGCGGTGCGTGGTGCGCCGTGATCGCGCGCGTGGAAGCCGGCGCCGCCGTGCGCGTGACGCACCTCGATCTCGCGGCCGACGTCGGCACCGTGGTCGACCTCGACGGCGTGGTCAACCAGATGGAAGGCGGCGCGATCCAGGCCGCGAGCTGGACGCTGAAAGAGCAGGTGACGTTCGAGCGCGATGGCGTCACCAGCGCCGCATGGGAGAGCTACCCGATCCTGCGCTTCACCGAGGTGCCCGAGGTGCGCGTGCACGTGATCGACCGGCCCGACGAGCCGCCGCACGGCGCGGGCGAGGCCGCACACGGCCCGGTGGCCGCGGCGATCGCCAACGCGGTGTTCGATGCGCTCGGCGTGCGCGTGCGCACGCTGCCGCTCACGCCCGATACCATCACACGCGCCGCCAACGCGAACTGATCGAAGACCGCGATGTTCCACGTCAACGGCCAACCCTGCCGCCCCGATGCCGACGAGCAGACGCCGCTGCTGTCGGTGCTGCGCGACGAGCTGAACCTGAGCGGCCCGAAGTTCGGCTGCGGCAACGGCGAATGCGGTGCCTGCGTGGTGCGGGTCGATGGCCAGCCGCAGGCGTCGTGCAACCTGCCGATCTGGTCGCTGCAAGGCAAGCGCGTGGTCACGCTCGAAGGCCTCGGCACGGTGGAGCAGCCGCATGCGCTGCAGACCGCGTTCATCGAGGAGCGTGCCGCGCAGTGCGGCTACTGCGTGGCTGGCATCGTCACCGCGGCTGCCGCGCTGCTCGAGCGCAATCCGAACCCGAGCCGCGAAGAGATCGCGCAGGCGCTCGACAAGCACCTGTGCCGCTGCGGCGCGCACAACCGCATGATCCGCGCGGTGCAGCGCGCCGCGGCCGCCCTGCGCAACACCCACGACACATGAGCCTGCTCTCGCGATGGGCCCATCCGCACCGCCACGGCGGTGGCTTCTGGTTCTGCGGCTGCTCGGGTCTGCCGATCGTGCCCGAAGGCGGCGGCTCGACGCAGGGCCAACGGGCCCCGGTGATTCTCAAAGGCCGCCGCGCACCCGCGATCGACGTGCATGCGCACTGCTACTTCCAGGCCGCGATCGACCTGATGGGCGACGAGGCCAAGAGCGTGCTGCCGCCGGTGAAGGGCGTGCCGGAGCATTTTCTGCAGATGGACCTGCAGCTCGCCGCGCGCTTCGCGGCGATGGACCGCATGGGCATCGACCTGCAGGTGCTCAGC
>DATKJN010000508.1:0-6365 GCA_035543655.1 Burkholderiaceae bacterium
TCGTCCGCTGGAGGCGCTGCAGTCGCTCGATCGCCACGGCCGCGTGGTCTATGTCGGCACGTTCGCCAAGACACTGGTTCCGGCGCTGCGGCTGGGCTACCTCGTGCTGCCGCGCGCACTGGTGCGCCCGTTCATCGCCGCCAAATGGGTGAGCGACCGCTTCACCACACCGCTGCCGCAGGCCGCGCTCGCCGAGTTCATCACCAGCGGTGCGTTCGAGCGCCACCTGCGGCGCGCCGGGCTGCGCAACGCGGCACGGCGGCGCACGCTGATCGGCGCCCTGCAGCAGCAGTTGGGCGATCGCATCGAGATCGCCGGCGAGAACACCGGCGTGCACCTGGTGGTCTGGCTCAATGGGATGCGGCCCAGGGACCTGCCCGCGCTGATGGCCCGCGCCGAAGGCGCCGGCATCGGGCTGTATTCGGTCGCGCCCTACTACGCGCAGCCGCAGCCACGCGCCGGGCTGCTGTTCGGTTACGCCTCGTTGTCCGAGGCCGAGATCCGCACCGGCATCCGCAAGCTGGCTGCGCTGCTGACCTGAGGCAACCGGGGCACCAGACGGGCCGCCGCCGGTGCGGCGATTCATGCGTTCGGTCACACCGAGTTGCATTGCTGCACTGCGGCTCCACGGCTGCGCCTCAAGCAGCGCGGCCCGCTGCCGAAGTGCCGGAGATGCGCGCAGGCGATCTGCCCCCGTCCTTGCTCGAGTCCGCCCTGCCAGCCGGTGCCAACACCGCCGCGGCCGAACAGCTGTATGCGGTGCTGAGCGCGACCAACGAAGCCATCCTGCGCGCCACCTCGGGCACCGAGCTCTACCAGCGCGTGTGCGACGCCGCCACCGGCAGCGGCCTGATCATGATCGCGGCGGTGTTGGTGCCCGACGAGACCGGGTTCCTGCGCGTGGCCGCCAGCAGCGGCCCGACGAAGCTGCCGACGCTGCGCATCTCCATCGACGCCTCGCGGCCCGAGGGCCGCGGCCTGGCCGGCACCGCCTTCCAGACGCGCCGGGCCTGCGTCAGCACCGACCTGTTGACCGACCCCCGCACGCTGCCCTGGCGCTCCGCGCAGGCCGCCAGCGGGGTGCGCTCCGGCGCCGCCGTGCCACTGGTGCGCAATCAAACGCCGATCGGGGTGTTGTTGTTCTACTCGCCGCTGCCGGGCGCGTTCGACGATGCGACCGTGCGCCTGGTCGAGCGCATGGTCGAAAACGTGTGCTTCGCGCTCGAGGGCTTCGAGCGCGAGGCCGAGCGCGCACGGCTGAGCGAGGAGCTGCAGCGCTTTCGTGCTGCGATCGACCTGTCGGGCGACACCGTCTACCTGACCGACGTCGAGACGATGCGCTTCATCGACGTCAACGAAACGGCGTGCCGGCGGCTCGGCTACTCGCGCGCCGAGCTGTTGACCATGGGGCCGGCACACCTGACGAACAAGTCGCAGGCCGAGATCCAGGCGCTGTACGACCGCGTGATCGCGTGCGCCCCCGATGCGATCGTGACCGAGCAGATCGGTGCCGGGCGCGACGGGCGCACCTGGTTCAGCGAGGTGTCGCGCCGCGCGCTGAAGAGCGGCGACCGCTGGCTGATCGTGACGATCTCGCGCGACATCGACGAGCGCCGACGCCATGAACAACTGCAGGCGCTGCAGCACGCCGTGACGCGCGAGCTGGCGCAGACCGGCGGCCAGCGCAGCGTGCTGCAAGCCGTGCTGGGCGGCCTGGGTCCTGCGCTCGGCCTGGCGCGCGCGCTGTGCACGATCGCCGGCGCCGAGGCCCACGACCCGCCGTCGCGCCTGGCCAGCTGGCAGCATGACGACGTGCCGCCCGGGGGCGGATCGACCGACGCGATCGCCTTGGCGCGCGCGCACGGCGCCACACCGGACCAGGTGGTGCAGTTCGACGACGGCGACGGGCCTGGCTACGTGGTGCCGCTGCGCGCCGACGGCAAGACGCTGGGCGCGCTGATGTTGCAGGGCGATGCGCTGCCCGGCTTGCAGCAGATCGAGCACGTGCTGGTGGCGATCGGCGACCAGCTGGGCCAGTACATCCGACGCAAGCAGGCCGAGCAGGTGCTGGCGCACAGCGAAGCGCGGTTCCGCTCGCTGACCGAGCTGTCGTCCGATTGGTACTGGGAGTGCGATCCGTCGCACCGTTTCATCAGCTTCGGCGGCCGCAACCTGCGCGATGTCGGCGCCGACGACTGGCGCAGTGCGTTCTTCGGGCGCGCGGTGTGGGAGCTGCCGAACCTGGTGCGCGAGAGTGCCGACTGGCGCGCCCACCGCGCCCTGCTGCTGCGGCGCGAGCGCTTCATCGATTTTCAGTTCGCGGTGCGCACGCACGATGGCAAGTTGCGCTGGACCAGTGCCAGCGGCGAGCCGTTCTTCGATGCCGACGGCCAGTTCGTCGGCTACCACGGCGTGTCGCGCGACATCACCGAGCGCCGCCTGGCGGAGGACTCGATCCGCCACCTGGCCACGCACGACACGCTGACCGGCCTGCCGAACCGCGCGCTGTTCCTCGACGAGCTGGGCCTGTCGATGTGCGCCGCCCGCCGCGAGGGGCAGCAGCTCGCGCTGCTGTTCGTCGACCTCGATCACTTCAAGATCATCAACGACACGCTCGGCCACGATGCCGGCGACCTGCTGCTGGCGCAGATGGCCAAGTCGTTGCGCGACTGCCTGCGCCCGAGCGACCTGGTGGCGCGCCTGGGTGGCGACGAGTTCGTCGTGCTGCTGCGCCACCCCGCCGGCCGCCACGAGGCGGCCGTGGTGGCACGCAAGCTGCTGCACGCAGTGACCCAGCCGCTGTCGCTCAAGGGCCAGGAGTGCCGCGTCAGCGCCAGCGTGGGCATCTGCATCTTCCCCGACAACGCGGGCGACGAGGCGTCGCTGATGAAGGGTGCCGACATCGCGATGTACGAAGCCAAGCGCGAAGGCCGCAACGCGTTCCGCTACTTTTCCACCGACGCGCCGCCGCAGTCGCCGCTGCGTCTGCGCATGGCGTCGAACCTGCAGTCGGCGATCGAACGCGACGAGTTCACGCTGCACTTCCAGCCCAAGGTCGACCTGCAAAGCGGCGCCATCACCGGCGCGGAAGCGCTGCTGCGTTGGACCAATGCCGAACTCGGCAGCGTGCCACCGGGCGAATTCATCGCGCTGGCCGAAGAGACCGGCCTGATGCTGCCGATCGGTCGCTGGGTGCTGCACCAGGCCTGCGCGCAGCACATGGCGTGGCGCCAGCACGGCTTGCCGGCGATCCCGCTGGCGGTCAACCTGTCGCCGCGTCAGTTCGCCGATGCCGATCTGCTGAGCGACATCGAGCGCGCGCTGCGCTACACCGGCATGCCGCCCGACGCGCTCGAGCTCGAGGTGACCGAAGGCGTGGTGGTGAGCAACCCCGAGCGGGCGCTCGCCACGCTGCAGGCGATCAAGTCGATGGGCGTGCGCCTGGCGATCGACGACTTCGGCACCGGCTATTCGTCGCTCGGGCAGCTGAAGCGCTTTCCGATCGACACGCTGAAGATCGACCGTTCGTTCATCCGCGGGTTGCCGGGCGACGTGCACGACATCGCGATCGTCGAGGCCATCGTCGTGATGTGCCGCGCGCTCAAGCTCGACGTCGTGGCCGAGGGCGTGGAGACCGTCGAGCAACGCGAGTTTCTGCGCCAGCGCGCCTGCACGCAGATGCAGGGCTACCAGTTCAGCAAGCCGCTGCCCGCGCCGGCGTTTGCGGCATTGCTGCGCCAGCATCTGGCAGGCGCCGCCGCACGACCCATCACGCGGTGATCAGGCTGTAGGCCTCGAACAGCGTGCGCTTGGGGCGCACCCCGGGCGGCAGGTGCGGCGCCACCTGCTTGGCAAAGAACTGGTCCGCGTCGGCCTTGCTCTGCCACACCTCCAGCACGCGCCACGCGCCGTCGACCTGGTAGGCGCTGTGCATCACGAAACCGGGGGCCTGCTTCACGCGCTCGAACAACACGCTCGACATGCCGTCATAGCCTTCCTTCGTCTGCCCCTGCACATCGACCATTGCGATCACTGCCATCTCGTTTCTCCTGTCTCAGTAGGCGATGTCGCGATGGTGTCGGGATGTCGCCGCAGCGGGAACGCCAGCCGCCGCACAGGGCCTGTGCGCAAATGCGCAGCCGACCCTAGACTGCCGCGATGGCGGCCGAAGGCGAGCTCGACTGGGATGATCTGCGCTACTTTCTGCGTGCCGCGCAGGCTGGCACGCTGGCCGGTGCCGCACGCGCGATGGGCGTCGAACACAGCACCATCGGGCGCCGCCTGAGCGCGCTGGAGCGCACGCTCGGCGCGCCGCTGGTGGTGCGCGCACCCGATGGGCTGCACCTCACGCCGCTGGGTGAATCGCTGCTGCCGCTGGCCGAGGGTGTGGAGCGCTCGGTGCTCGCGCTGCATGGCCGCGCGTCGCAGCGAGCCGCGCGCGTGCGGCTGGCGATGCCCACCGGTTTCACCGCGTTGTTCTCCGGCGAACTGGCGCGGCTGCGCGACGCCCAGCCGCAACTGACGCTGGAGTTGCTCACCGGGTCACGGCCGGTGGACCTGTTGCGCGGCGAGGCCGATCTGGCGATCCGCAGCGGGCCGGTCGGCGATGCGCTGATCGCGCGACCGCTCGGCGAATCGGGCTTCTCGGTGTATGCGGCACCGTCCTATCTGTCGCGCCATCCGAGACCCGCCGACCTCGACGACCTGTCGAACCACGACGTGATCGGTTTCGATCCGGCGCTCGCCGACACGCCGCCGGCCTTGTGGCTCGCCGCGCGCACGCAGCGGGCCACGATCGTGTTGCGCAGCCGCGAACTGGCCGACATGCAGGCGGCCGCACTGGCCGGCGCGGGGCTGGCTTTGCTGCCCTGCCTGAGCGCCGACGCCGATCCCGGTCTGCAGCGACTGACGCCGCAGGCGTTGGTGCGGCGCACGCTGTGGCTGGTCTATCCGCGCGAGTCGCGCGTGTCGCCACCGGTGCAGGCGGTGATCCATTTCGTGCTCGACGTCATGCGCGCGCATGCGGTGCGCGTGCTCGGCACGCGCCCCTGAGGCCGGTTCAGCGCAGGTACACCGCGTCGAACAGCAGCAGCGGTGCGCCGCGCTCGTCGAGCAGCACCAGGCGCTGGCCGTCGACGCGCCAGCGTGCCACCTGCGTCAGCGTGTCGAGCAGTGCGCGCTCCTGGTCCATGCCGTCGCGACACGCCATCATCGTGCCGATCGCACGGCTGAATGCGAGGCGCTCACCGTCGAGCGTGTAGGCGCCCGACAGGCGGTTGCAACCGCCCGAACCGACCACCCGCCGTTGCGCAGGCTGCAGGATCAGGTGCGCCTCGCGCTGGCGTTCCGTCGACGGCGCCACCGCCTGGCCGCGCAGCGAGGCCAGCTTCCAATAGGTGTTCTCCAGCGTCGCACTGCCCGCCGGCGGCGCAGCGCACTGCGATTGCGCCGACAGGCCGATCACCCGCTCCACCTGCAACGCCGGGCGCGGTGCGCCGCCGGGTTCGGGCGCGCGCATCACGATGCGCGCTTCCACCGAAGCGAGTTGCGGCTCGCCCGGCACCGCCCGCGCTGCCACGTAGGCGGCCTGCAGCGCCGGCCCGTCGCCTTCGGGGGCGACCGGAAACTGGTCACCGCTGGTGCAATCGATGAACGACGCCGCGTCGGCCATGTAGCGGTACAACCCGACCATGCGGCGCGGTTCGCCGGCCGCGCTTCCGGTCACTCGGCGCAACGGCATGTCGACTGTGCGCGCGCCGCCGGGCCCGAGCACCGGATGCGCGGTGTCGCTGGTGAACATCAGCTGGCCGTTCAACGTGATGCGGCCGCGCACGACATGACGCTGCCGGCCGTCGATGCGCGACGGGTCGTAGGTGATCGTGAAACCGATCGGCACCTTGGGCGACGGCACCCGCACGCTCGCCACCACGACGGCGGGCGCGTCGGCGCGCGGCACTTCTTCGAGGAAGGCCTCGAACACCGCTTCGGGCGGCAATGCGACGCGCTCGCGGTAGCTGGCCGTGCCACTCACGGTGGGGGCTGCGCCGCCGGGATGCACACAACCCGCCAGCCAGCACGCCACCCACAACGCGGCGATCGCACCGGCGCTCCGCAAGCGGTTCATCAGGTACCTCCTCGTCCCGCGTGACGGCGATTGGATCGCCACAGCGCGCGGACCACAAGCGCAAGGGCCCAGAAGGTGCAGGCCCAAAGCACGAGCATCAAGCTGAAGTGCGGAATCAACGCGATGCGCGGATCGTCACTGGCCAACGGGATCAACCGGTCGAGCAGGTGTCCCATGGATGGAAACAGCATCAGCGGCGAGAAGAAAGCCAGCCACAACAACGCGTGCACCTGCGACAGCC
>DATKJN010000509.1:0-2235 GCA_035543655.1 Burkholderiaceae bacterium
ACACCAGATGGCCGAACCGCAGGCGCTGGTCGAGCACGAAGAACAACACCCCGGCCGTGTAGGCGATGCCACCGGCCAGCAGCCACAACATGCCTTCACGCCCGAGCGACGACAGCAGCGGCTGGGCAGCTGCGATGACGAGCCAGCCGAACGCGAGGTACAGCCCGGTCGACAGTGCACGGTTGCGCAGGTAGCCGGCGAGCTTGAGCATCACGCCCGCGGCGGCGACGGTCCACACCAGCGCCAGCAGAGGCGCGCCGAGGGCATGGCCGATGGCGAACGGCGTGAACGTGCCGGCCATGAAGAGGTAGATCGACGCGTGATCGAGGCGCTTGAGCACGCCCTTGGTCGGATGATCGGCCGGCGCCGCGTGGTACATCGACGACGATGCGTAGACCAGCAGCATCGTGGCGGCGAACACCCACACGCCCAGGTGGCGGTCGCTCGATCGTGTAGCGCCCTCGGCGGCCAGCACCGGCAGGGCGGCCAGCGCGAGCAGTGCACCGACGACATGGCTGGCGGTGTTCGCCAACTCTTCGCGCAATCCGGGTGCCAGTGCCATGGCCTTGTCTCCCCGTGCGCGCCAGACCGATGCACGCACGAACCCAGTGTGATCACGCCCCTGCGCATGCGCATCCCGCGCCCGCGTGCTGAACGGCCCTTGTTCCGGGGGCGCACCGGTGTGCGAACCGGTCAACCGGTGCGTCGTGGTGTGCATTCGCGCGACTCCTCCTCGCCAGAGGTAGTCGCGCGGCCGCAGGCGCGCTTACAACCCGAACGCGCCGCGGTCCGTCAGCGCCCGCCGCTCACGCCGAGCACGATGCCGGTGACGTAGCTCGACTCGCCGGACACCAGCCACACGATGGCCTGCGCGATCTCCAGCGCCGTGCCCGGCCGTTCCATCGGAATCAGCGATGCCGACTTGTGCGCCCGCCGCGCGTCACCCGAGTCGGCGTGAATCTCGGTGTCGATGATGCCGGGCCGCACCGCGTTGACGCGCACACCTTCGAGCGCCAGCTCGCGCCCGAGGCCGAGCGTGAAGCTGTCGATCGCGCCCTTGCTGGCCGCGTAGTCCACGTACATCGACGGGGCGCCCAGCGACGCGGCAATGCTCGACAGGTTGACGATCGTGCCGCCGGCGCCGCCGTGGCGCGTGCTCATGCGTTTGACGGCCTCGCGCGAGCACAACAGCGTGCCGAACACGTTCACGTCGAGCATGCGCTTCAGACGCGCGGTGCTCATCTCGTCGAGGCGCGCCTTCATGTCGACGATGCCGGCGTTGTTGACCAGCGTGGTGATGCGACCGAGCTGGTGGTCGATGGTGTCGAACATCGCCAGCACCGCGGCTTCGTCGGCGACGTCGGCCTGCACGAGCAGCGCGCGGCGGCCGCGCTTGCGCACGTCGACCGCGACGGCTTCGGCCGCGGCGGCGTTGCGCGTGTAGTTGATCGCCACGTCGTGGCCGCGCTCGGCCAGCAGCCGGGCGGTGGCGGCGCCGATGCCTCGGCTGGCTCCAGTGACCAGCGCGATCTGTGGTGTCGTCACGGACATAACTCCTTTGCGGCTAGCGAAGACATTGTGACCTGCGCGAAGACGAGTCTTAAGGGCACGCCCTGGGTCGCAACGGCACCTGCCTTCGCTACATTGCAAAGTTCACTCCCGGACAGACCATCATGAAACGCCGTACCCTGCTCTCGCTCGCCCCGGCGGCGCTGGCCGCACCCGTGTTCATCGCCCATGGGCAGACGCTGGAGAAGCCCAAGGTCGCGCTGGCGGTCGGTGGCAAGAACCTGCTGTACTACCTGCCGCTGACGGTCGCCGAGTCGCTCGGCTACTTCAAGAACGAAGGGCTCGACGTCACGATCAACGACTTCGCCGGTGGCGCACAGTCGCTGCGCGCGCTGGTGGGCGGCAGCGTCGACGTGGTGTCCGGCGCGTTCGAGCACACGGTCAACATGCAGGCCAAGGGCCAGAAGCTGCGCGCCTTCGTGCTGATGGGCCGCGCGCCGCAGATCGTGCTCGGCGTGAACCCGAAGGCGATGCCCAACTTCAAGACCGTGGCCGATCTCAAAGGCAAGAAGATCGGCGTCACGGCACCGGGCAGTTCGACCAACGTGATGGCCAACTTCGTGCTGGCCAAGGCCGGTATGAAGCCCAGCGACGTGAGCATCGTCGGCGTGGGCGCCTCCAGCGGCGCGGTGGCCGCGATGCGCTCGGGCCAGATCGACGCCATCA
>DATKJN010000510.1:0-2286 GCA_035543655.1 Burkholderiaceae bacterium
TGGCTCAGCGTGGGTTCGACGCGGCGCTCGGATTTGGCCGCCGCCGCGTCCGTGCGGCGTTTCGTGCTCGAGTCATCGGCCGGCGCGGCGGGTGGCGCCGACTGCTGCGGCGCGCGCCGCAGTTCGTCTGCGCTGGCGCCGCCGGACCCGACCGCCGGCGGCGCGGCCGGCGTCGCTTGGCTGCTGCGCGTCTCTTTCGCCGCCTCGACGGGTGTGCGATCGATCAGCGGCTCGCGCCCGAGGTCGATCCACAGGCCAAGGCCCAACGCGGCGACCAGGCCGGTGGCCAATCCGCCCGCCAGCCGCGGCGACGCAAACCACTGGCGCAGCCAGGCGATCGCGCGCGGCGGTGCGACCGTGATGCGCACCGCCGGTGCCGGTGTCGCTGCCGGTCGCGCCGGTTTGTGCACTTGGCGCGCGGCGTTCAAGATGGTCTGGCTCACGCCCGCCGGCGGCGCGAGCGCATGGTCGGGCGCGTGGCGCAGCGCCGCGCGCAGGTGGGCGTCGTGCGACAGGTCCTCGCTCATGCGCGAGCTCCCAGGCGGCGCGGGCCGGCCTCCGGCTTGTCACTGCCCGCTGCATCGCCGTCGGGGAGCTGGCGCCAGCTCAGCGACGCCGCGTCGAGGTGGGCGCCCATGCAGGTGCGCAGCTTGGACAGCGCATAACGCAGGCGGCTCTTGGCCGTCTCGAAGCCGATGTTGAGTGCGCGCGAGATCTCGTCGAGCGTGATGCCGTCTTCGTGGTGCAGCAGGAACGCGGTTTTCTGCGCCACCGGCAACTGCTCCAGGCACTCGAGCAGCTTGGCACCGGCACGGCGCCAGAACACCACCTCGTCGATCGCATCTTCCGGGCGCGGCCAGGTCGACCACGGCGTGCCTTCGGGCACGAACGGCTCGACGTCGTCACCCTCGGGCAGTGCCACCTCGCGACCCGAGCGCCGCAGCACGTCGATCGCGCGGTGGTGCGCCAGCGTGAACAACCAGGTGCGAAAGGTCGCACCCTGCGGCACGTACCGATCCTTGGCGTGGACCACGCGCAGCCACGTGTCCTGGAACACCTCGTCGGCCTGCGCAGCGCCATCGCGCCCGAGCAGGCGGCGCACGAACCGGTACAGCGCGCCGTGGTGCCGCCGGTACAGCCACTCGAAGGCCTGCACATCGCCGGCGGCGAACGCCGACATCAGCGTCACATCGTCATCGTCGGCGTGCACCACCCGCGGCGCCGCGTCGTTGTTCATCGCTTGAAGTCTGCCATGTCAACGCGGCCGCATCGCAGCCGCACTGGCATTGAACGCACACGAGGTGCCAACGGGGTTGGCGGCTTGTCAGCAAATGCTTCCGAGCCGGCCGCACGCGGGTCCCGTCAGGGCGTGGGCATCGCGCCGCGCATCACCTGCAGGATGTCGGCGCCATAGGCCTGCAGCTTCTTGGCGCCGACGCCGCTGATGCCGGCGAGTTCGTCCAGCGTGTCAGGCGACTGCTCGGCCATCTGCGCCAGCGTGGCATCGTGGAACACCACGTACGCCGGCAGGTTGTGTTCGCGTGCCACCGCGGCGCGCCACAGCTTGAGGGCTTGGAAGCGCGTCTGCGCATCGGCGTTGAGCACCGGCGCCTCGGCGCTGCGGCCTGCCTTGCGCGAACCCTTGGCGCGCGGCGGTGCTTCGCGCGCCTCGCGCAGCCGGATCGCCACCTCGCCTTTCAGCACGGCACGTGCCGATTCGTTGAGCTCCAGCGTGTTGAACTCGCCGGCCGTGCGCACATGGCCGAGGGCGACCAGCTGGCGCACCACGCCGCGCCACTGCGCCTCGCTCAGATCGGCGCCGATGCCGAAGGTCGAGAGCTGCTCGTGGCCGTGCTGTGCGGCTTTGTCGCTGTTCTTGCCACGCAGCACGTCGATCAGATGGCCGGCGCCGAATCCGATGCCACCGTGCTGGCGGAAGCGATAGATGCAGCTCAGCATCTTGCGTGCGGCCTCGGTGGCATCCCACGTCGCCGGCGGACTCAGGCAGTTGTCGCAGTTGCCGCACGCCGAGCTCGCCTCGCCGAAGTAGCCGAGCAGCCGCACGCGGCGGCAGTCATGCGACTCGGCCAGTGCCAGCAAGGCGTCGAGCTTGCCGCGTTGCACCTGCTTGAACTCCTCGCCGGCCACGCTCTCGTCGATCATGCGGCGCTGGTTCACCACGTCGGACAGGCCGTAGGCCATCCACGCATTGGCCGGTGCGCCGTCTCGACCGGCGCGCCCGGTCTCCTGGTAGTAGCCCTCAATGTTCTTCGGCAGGTCGAGGTG
>DATKJN010000511.1:0-4349 GCA_035543655.1 Burkholderiaceae bacterium
GAAGATCGGTCAAAGGGTGACGCAGTGCTTGGCTCATCGCGGGCTCCAGTGCATAAAGGTCTTGAACACGCATGCATCGTGCAAGCCGACGGTTTCAAGCCCGTTGCAGCCATCGGCCACGGGGTTTCAGCTGCAACGCCCCGCCTTGCCGGTTGCGGGCGCGAAATGCGTGGCACTCCGTCGCGTTGCCACGAGGAGCCGACGACCTGGCGTGGCGCCGGCGTCAGGCCGCGGCCAGCACCCGCGCCGAACGGCGCAAGCCTTCCAACACCGGGCCGCTCACCGACGTGGGGAACGACTCGGGCAACTGGCGGCTCACCTGATCGATGGCCGGTTCGGCCCACGCCGCCAAGCCGCTCAACACGCCGGCGAAACCTGCGCCCATCGAATGGCGCCGTGCGGCCGCGATCCAGGCGTGCGCGGTGACATCGCCATGGCCCATCGGCGTCTCCACCGGCGACAGGCCGAGGCGCAGGCGCTGCAGCGAAGCAGCCGATGGATGCCGGCCCAGCACCGGCCAGGCCGACATCACGCCCGTGAGCGGCGCGAGCACGAAGTGTCCGCCCGGCAACCAGCGCAAGCCGAAGCGCTTGGCGCCCAGGTCGGGCACGGCCAGCATCCACATCACCACGCTGGCAGCCAACAGGCGTTCGCGATCCTGCGCGGCCTGGTCGGAACCGCGCAAGAGCTCCAGCAGCCGGCCCAAGCCCGGCCCGCCGGCCGACTCGGCCGCCTGGTGCGCCGGTGTGCCCGTGGCCTGGCACAGGTCTTCACCGGGCAGGCGCGCCCACCAGCGGTCGTCGACCCAGCGCCGGTCGCTGCGCTCGATGACCAGCACCTTGTGCGCGCCGATCGCTTCGATGCGCATCGCCGACAGCTCGAACCCAAACGCCGCCAGCAAGCGGACACACAACCACTCGTTCTCCAGCGACGTGTTGAACGCGGGCGCGCCCCCCGGGCGGGTGCCGAGCGGGAGCTTGACGATGTGGGTGCTCGGCGTGCCGTTGAGCGGCAGGCACCACTGCCCGCGCTGCCACAACAGCGCCGTCTTGGCGCGCTCGCCGCCGAGCGCGACGAGTGGCATGCGGACCGGCTGCGCCGCTGGCATGCCGGGCTCGGCGGCCAGCGCATCGATGAGGCCGGCCAGCCCGGATTCACCAAGCGGCTCGCCGTCGACGCACTGCACGTCGGCCGGCGCGGCATCGTCGGGCAGCAGTTGCACGGCACCGGCGCAGTCTCGGCCGAGCACCGACAACAACGCGAAGCTGTCGTATGCCGGCACGCCGTGCAGCGCCTGCAGCCGCCCGCGTGCCGCCGGTGCGGTCGGCAGCAGATGGTCGAAGAACGACGCCACGCGGGCACCACGCAGCGGCCGGCCCTGGATCGGGTACGGCAGCGACAACGACAGCGGCCGACCGTGCGCCGACTCGATCCAGTCGCGTTCGTAGGCCAGGCTGTGGCCGCCGGAAGGGCCGATGCTCCAGCGCGCCACGCGGTGGCCGTTGGTCCACACCGCCAGCGAGCGCTGCAAGCGCGGCCGGCCCGCCATCACCAGGGTCCGGTGGCCGTGGCGGCCGATCGCGGCTCGACGCGCAGTTGGGCCTGCAGCGCCATCAGCACGGTGAGCAGCTGGCCGACCGTGACCCGCTCCGGATGCCGTTCGATGGTGGAGATGCGCTCCTGCGACAGGCCCACCTGACGCCCGAGCTCGGTCTGCGACCAGCCCCGGGCTTGGCGCAAGGCCTTCAGCACCGGGCCCAGCTGGCCACTGGCGCGAACAGGAACCGGATTTGGCATTTCAGGACTGATCTGGAATAAGTACGGATTATTCCTGATGCCGCATTATCGATGATATTCCTGTACCCGAATACCGCGGCATTGCATCCTGCCCGGCGCCCGAGGCGGGCGATCGATGGCTGCCGGCTCAGAGCTGGGATTCGATCGGCAACAGGCCGAGCAACCAGACCTTGAACCGTTGCCACCCGGACACGTCGGGTTCGCTCGAATGGCGCAGCACGTCCTGCTCGCGGGTCTCGACCCAAACGAGTTGCGGCGTGCCGATGCCATTCGCCGCACGCTCGACCCGCCATGCGATGCGATCGATCAAAGGCTCGAGCCTGGACAGCATCAACTCCGTCATCGCCGGACTCTCGCAAACGATCCCGATCTCGGTGTTGAGCTGAATCGAGCGCGGATCGAGGTTGAGCGACCCGATGAACATGGCCTGTCGATCGAATAAGAACGTCTTGGCGTGCAGCGAAGCGCGCGAGCCCTCCTTGGCGCGGGGGCGGTCGCGCGAAGCGCGCACGACATCGGAAGCTTCCGGCTTCAGCTCGTAGAGCCTGACACCGGCATCGACCAGGCGGTCGCGGTAGCGCTTGTAGCCGGCGTGCACGGCAGGCACATCGGTGGAGGCGAGCGAGTTGGTCAACACCGTGACCCGCAGGCCTCGCCCGACCAACCCGCCCAGCCAGGCGATGCCCGCATCGCCGGGGATGAAGTACGGCGACACGATGGTCAGTTCCTTGTCGAGCGACAAGCCCAGTTCGCTGAACTGCGGCAGCAGCGTGCCCTCGCGATCGTCGGCGTCGCGCGTGATCTTGGATGGATCGTCGTACAGCACATGGGCCTTGCCCCAGAAGACACCGTCGGCTGCGGTATTCAGCAGCACGTCCGCACGCGCCCTCGCCGCCTGCGTGTAGGGCGTGTCGGTCTGCGACGCGACGAAGGCCGCCAGGTCGGCACGCAACGCATCCAGGCTGCCAATCTCGTGGCGCTTGCCCGTGAGCGCGGCGATCGGGTACACCACCGGCGAGTTCCAGTAGAGATCGAACGCCTTCGACACCTCGCCGACCACCGGACCGGCCATCACCACGTCGAGGTCGGCGAAGTTGCCGTCTCCGTGGGCCTCGAAATACTCGTCGCCGATGTTGCGCCCGCCGAGAATGGCGCGCTGGTTGTCGGCGATGAACGCCTTGTTGTGCATGCGCCGGTTCAATCGACCGAAGCTCGTCATCATCTCGAGCATGCGCGTGCCGCGCGAGGCGATCGGGTTGAACAAGCGGACCTCGAGGGCGCTGTGGCCATCAAGTGCCATCAGATTGTTGTCGTCGACCGAGGTCCCGGCATCGTCGATCAGCACGCGCACGCGCACGCCGCGGTCGGCCGCACGCAGCAGGGCGTTGGCCAGGTGCTTGCCGACCGTGTCGTTGTTCCACTTGTAGTACATCAGGTCGAGCGAGCGCTCGGCCGCTTCGGCCAGATGGATGCGGGCCAGCAGCGCATCGAGCCCGTCGGGCAGCGGGCGAAAGGCATTCTGACCCGCGTGCGCCTGCAGCGCGGCCCGGCCGGCACGGCCGAGCCGGGTCTCAGCGGTGCCTTGCAGCGCGTGCGACTCGATGCGCTCGTAGTGGACCGGCAGGCTGGTGCACCCGCTGAGCCACAGCGCTGCCGCCAACATGAGGCCGCGCAACAGCAACGTCACAGTCGCCTCCACTCGCGAGCGATGAGACGCTGTTCATGACTGTGCTGCGGCTTCGATGGCAGCGAGGAATTCATCGTCTCCAAACGGCTTGCGCAACAACGCGATCGCGCCGCTCTGTTTTGCCCTCGCGATGTCATGCGGGTCGTCAAGCGCGGTGATGAACACGATGGGCAGCGCGATCTGCCGGGCCTGCAGCCGGGCCTGCACATCGAACCCGGTCATGCCCTGCATGCGAATGTCGAGCACCAGGCAGGCCGGCTTGCTGACCTCCAGCGAGGCCAGGAACTCGGCGCCGGACCCGAAGGACTGCACTTGATAACTGGCCGAACGCAGCAGCCGCGTCAGGGCCTTACGAATCGGCAGTTCGTCGTCTACGACAGCCACCGTCAGATTGGGCTCCATGGCGTGCCGCGCACCTTACTCCGCAGAAAAAGGGGCGACTATTGGACCTTTGGCCCGCTTCGGGCCCCAGGCCGAGGCGGCTCAGAGCCGCGGAAGAATGCCCATCCGTTCGACCAGGCGCGCGAGCTGGGCGAGCGACTTCGAGTCCATCTTTTGCATCACGCGGGCACGGTGCACCTTGATCGTCTTGACGCCGGTCCCGAGCTCGTCGGCGATCTGCTTGTTCAGCCGGCCGGCGACCACCCGCTCCAGCACCTGGCGCTCGCGCGCGGTGAGCGTGGTGAGCCGCTCATGGGCCACGGCGACGTCGGCGTTGTCCCGCCGGGCGGCGCGGTCGATCTGCACCGCCTCGGCCACGCTGGCCAGCAGGGCTTCGTCGTTCACCGGCTTGGACAGGAAATTCACCGCCCCGGCACGCATCGCCGTCACGCTCGACGGGACATCGCCATGCCCGGTGAGGAAC
>DATKJN010000512.1:0-2525 GCA_035543655.1 Burkholderiaceae bacterium
CAGTTGTCGGGGATCCGGCCTGGCACCTGCGGCGTGGGTACCGGCCGAGGCGACGATGAAGGCGATGACGAGTGCAATGCGATTCACAAGTGACCCTCCCAGGTGTTTGTGTCGTGATGGCGAACCTCACTCGGGAGCGTAGCGCGTGAGATTTCGGTGCCAGGCGGAGGCGCTGCCTCGAGTCTCCAGGTGGCTCAGCAACTGATCGACCAGCTTCTCCGGAGGATTCGAGGTCGTGTCGAGTACGCAGTCCACCTCGAGAAACTGTCCGCCGGTCTGGAACCCGCGCTCGACCTCTGCAAGCGTGCGGTCGCCGCGGGCCTTTGTGCGGCGAAGCAGCTCGTCCCAGGCGCACGTGGTCCCCACCAGCAAGGGGTTGCTGCCGTCGAACGCGGCGAGCAGTTGCCTGGCACGCCGCTCGGTCATCACCACACAATCGAACACCACCCGGGCGCCGGCTTGCAGTGCCTCGCGGACACAGCCGTGGGCGAGTGCGGCGATCAGCGTGATGTCGATGGCCGACCAGTCGTTGGCCAAGTCCGCTCGATCGACCGTCGACTTCGGCAGACAGTAGAGAAGCGTGTCGGGGGAGATGTGGAGCCACTGGTCAGGAAGGAGCCTCTCCTGCAGAGCCCGCGCAAGCGTCGTCTTGCCGGTGCCTGACCCGCCGATGATGACGATCAGGTTGGTGGGCACCATGGGTGGATTCGCCGCCGGCGTCAGCGAGCAAAGAAGTAGTAGCCGATGCACAGCGCCGCGGCCACGAGCAGCACGAGCCAGACGTCGCCGCTCGAGCGCGGCACTTCGCCCGGCGAAAGGTCGGTTCTTTCGCTTGCATGCGGCGTGAGCCTGAAGAGCTTGCGTCGGGCGTCGACGTGCCCGGTGACCTGCTTGTCTGCGCTCGAATTCGCCCCCTTGGCCGCAATCACGAGCTTGAGGGCCGCGACGATGCCACCGCGCTGCAAGGCCGCGACGATCTCGGCGGGCGACGGGTTGGCGCTGGCGGTCATGGTCTGAGGCTCCCGATCGGTGTGACGGATGTCGACTGTGATCTCAGCGTATCAGCCCGCCGCCGAATGTGGCTGCAGCGGCACCCAGTCCCGCCTGAGAAGCCCGTACACCCACGAGTCCGACACCTCGCCATCCACGATGCAGTCTTCTCGCAGCGTGCCTTCGCGGACGAAGCGCAACTTTTCCAGCACGCGGCTCGATGCCGTGTTGCGCGTGTCGGTCTCGGCCTGAACCCGGTTGAGGTCCAGCGTGTCGAAGGCCCACTGCAACAGCGCGCCCGCGGCCTCGGTGGCAAAGCCTTGGCCCCATACCGCGTCATCGAGGCAGTAGCCCATGGTCGCACTGCGATAGTCCGGATTCCATTTGACCAGGCAGCACCAGCCGATGAACACACGGTCGCTGGTGCGCTCGATGGCCAGCCGCGCGCCGGTGCCTTCGTGCTCCATCTGCTTGCAAGTCGCGATGAAGCGATCAGCCCGCGCGCGCTCCTTCCAGGGCGGCGAGTCCCAGTAGCGCAACACGCGCGGGCTGCTCTGCAGCGCGAAGATGGCGTCGGTATCGGCGGCCGTGAAGGGGCGCAACAGCAGGCGAGCGGTGTGCAGCGTCGGGGTCGGCAGGGGCATGTTCGCAGGATGTTAGGCCTCATGCGGTGGCCGAACCTGTCGGCCATCCGCAGCGCGGCCGCGCGGGGCGATGTCGAAGTGCAGCACATCTTCGCGGACGCCCAGCTTCGTGTAGAGAGCAATTGCCGGTTCGTCGCCAGGGTCGGCTTGCACGAAGATGACGTAGATGCCGCGGGCAGCGGCCACGTGCTGGAGCTCGCTGATCATGGCGGTGGCTACGCCCTGCCGACGACTGTGTTCCTCGACCGCGAGGTCGTAGATGTACATCTCGGACCGCGCCTGTTCGAACTTGGGAAGCACGTACGCGGCAATCCCACCGATGACCTTGCCACCGGCGACAGCCGCCACGGCGATGAAGGTGTTGCTGGCGAGCAGGTTGCGAAGGTAGGGATCATCGGGCTGCCGCTCCGCGTAGACGGCGGGCTCACCGAACGCAGTGCCGAACATCAACAGCATGTCGCGCAAGGCCGCCACGTCGCCGGCATTCAGAGCGCGAACGTCGAAGGTCTTTTTCATCGCAACGTTGTTGGGCGTGGTTGGCCGTGTCGCCTCACGTGGGTGTGGCACGAAGGTTAGACATCGCTCAAGAAGCGCGCAATTTCCGCATTCACGACCTCGGGGTGGGTCAGCGGCGCCATGTGACCCAACCCCGGAAAGCGAACGACCTCGACGCGGCGCAGCACCGGCAGCAAGACACGGGCAACGGCGTGCGCCGATTCGGGCGAGTCGTTCCCCAGCATGTAGAGCACTGGGACATCCAGCGCGGCGAAGGCCTGCGCCGGTGTGGGCTCGGTGAACAACGCATGCGCCCAACGTCGTATGTTGAGCACCGACGCGGCGATGGCCGGCTTGCGCTGTTCTGGTGTCATGTCCCAGCTTCCGCTCCCCATC
>DATKJN010000513.1:0-2208 GCA_035543655.1 Burkholderiaceae bacterium
CCGCGTGACGGCGATTGGATCGCCACAGTGCGCGAACCACAAGCGCAAGGGCCCAGAAGCTGCAGGCCCAAAGCACGAGCATCAAGCCGAAGTGCGGAATCAACGCAATGCGCGGATCGTCACTGGCCAACGGGATCAACCGGTCGAGCAGGTGTCCCATGGATGGAAACAGCATCAGCGGCGAGAAGAAAGCCAGCCACAACAACGCGTGCACCTGCGACAGCCGATCCAATTCGACGAACGGCTCCGATATCGCGAGCGGCACCGCCACCGCCAACAGGATCAGCAGCGCCAGGCCGGCGGCGCCAAGAGCGATGCGCCTGTGGCCGTTCATCGAACATCCGCCTGCCGGTTCAGCGCCATTCGACGATCGATACACCGAAGCCGATCTTGTTCTGCTTGTGGTTGTAGTCGATCAGGCTTTCGCCGTAACCGCTGAACCATTGCGCATAGGCGTGCAGCGCGCCGTCGATCGGAAACGACCACTCCAGTTGCGCCGACCCGCGCGAGCGGTCGCCGCTGCGCAGCGAATGGCGCAGCGTCAGCGCCATGACGTTCTGGCCGAGCTTGCCGGTGAACAGCAGTTCGCCACGGCCGATGTGGTCGCTGATGTCGGGGTTGTCGTCGTCTTCGGCGCTCTCGTTGAGACGCACCCACGGTCGCACCTGCATCGTCCAGTTGCCGTGCTCCAGCGCCGCCTCGCCGATCACGCGGTTCCAGCTGCGCGACAGCGGCAGCTCGCGACCGTTGGACTGGTGGTTCGCCGCCACCGACAGCTGGCGCACGCGCCAGCCCCACAACGAGTAGTCGAGCGGCCAGGCGAAGATGATTTCCGGCTCGTAGTTGGTTTCGCGAAACGGCCTCGACTCCTTGCCGTTGTAGACCTGCCAGCGCGACGACTGGGTGTAGCCGCCCCAGACGCGCAACGGCGTGCCGAGCAGGTCTTCCCACAGCTTGGCCTTCAGGCTCAGCTGGTACTTGACCTCGATCGGCCGCAGCACCAGCGGCGTGCTCACCGTGTTCGGCGGTGACGGCGACGACGGCAGGTCGTTGACGTGATCGGTCCAGGTGAAGGGCAGCACATACACGGGCTTGTAGGCGCGCGGGAAGAACAGCTCGCCCTTGCGCCGGCCGTCCAGGTCCCAGCGGTCGTCGAACAGCGAGGGCGCGGCGCTGCTGGGCGGCGGCTTGGGCGACGCCGGCGCCGAGTCGGGCTTGCTGACGCCGGCCGGCACCGGGTCTCGCTTGTGCGCGCGGTCGTAGCACACCAAGCGAGCCGCATCGTCGTCGATGCGCACGCAGTCGGCTGGGTTGTCCTGGGCATGGACCAGCGCCACAGCGCTCAGCGCGCCACAAGCGGCCCATGCGCGGAGAATCGAGACTCGCGCCACTTTGCACCCCGTGTGAAGGGGATCGAGTGTCGCCCATCGCGCGGACACGGTCCGCGCATGGGGTCACTGCCCGCCCGTTCGCACCGCGACGGGACAGTGCTCAGCACATCAGTCGTCGCGATCGGGCGGTGGCACCAGGCCGATCGGCATCGTGCCTGCCGACCAGTCCTGCTCGGCATCCTCGAAGTCGGCGTAGTCGGACTCCGACACCTCGACGTTGTCGCCCAGGCGCATCTCGTGCACGCGGGCCTCGCGCTGCTCGCGCAGCGTCGCGGCGGCGTTCAATGGACGCAAGCCTTCGATCAGCATGTCCATGTGAGGCGACGGCTCCTCGCGGGCCAGCATCATCGCTTGTTCGATCGCCCGGGCCAGCACGAGGCTCGACATGCCTTCGATGCCGATCCAGTCTTTGCGCTCGAGCGCGTCGTGCACCAGGATCAAGTGGCGCATGGTCTGCGCCGCTTCGTTCGCTTCGTGCGCCAGCAGGCGGGCGCTCAGCTCGGCGCACAGCAGCGCAATCGAGGGCTTCTCGTCGGCCGGGCGCGCTCGGCGCCGTTCGGTCAGCACGACCTGCAGCTTGCCGTCGCGTCGCTCCACGCCGAGCGGCCGGTTCAGCATCCCCTTGAACTTGCGCAGCGAATTCTCTGGCGCATCCGGAGCGGCGCGCCGGTCCTTCAAAGGCGTGTTGCGTGACGAGCCTTTGCGGCTCGGTGAACTGCTGGCCATGCGCACCTCTTGGGTGAAACGCTGGACTCAGCTTACGCATGCGCCGCGGCGCAAAAGCGGTCGTTGTTAACGCGCCCGGCGCCGCTTGCAA
>DATKJN010000514.1:0-4974 GCA_035543655.1 Burkholderiaceae bacterium
TGGCGGATGTTGCCGAACGCGGCCACCACCTTGCCCTGCTGTGTTGCCGTGCGCGACAGCCGATCGAAGGCGGTCAACAAGCGGCCCTGGCGCAGCGTGAGCGTGGTCGGCGACTCCGCCTGCACGACCAGGAAGTCATCCTGACGGCCAAACGGCAACCAGCGCGCGACGAGCGATCGAACGTCCATGCCCTCAGATCTTTTCGTGGTGTTGGAAGGCCATCCAACGTGGCTAGCAAGCTCCGCACCGGGAGTGTCGGCGCAAATGGCCGCCACGTGTGTTGCGCCTGGTTTCGCGGGGGCCCATCACCTTTTCGGCATGTGCTTATCCACATCGCGCCGTTTTCGCAAGTCTCTGTTTTTACTGCAAATGTTGCGTGCGTACGGGGTGCTCGGGCCCGCGGACAGGTGTTTTTAGGGGGCGCGCGGGGCTTCAACGCCCACGCGCGGGCGGCCCCGCCACTGGCCCCGGTAAGAACTTCCGGGTCGTCCGGCGCGCCCTCGACGTGAACTCCACAGAGATGTCCACAGCACGCGCGGCGCTGCGGCACCGGCCCGGCGCGTGGCCGGACGGGCCTGCTTCGCCCTAGGCCGGCAGCGTGTACAGCCGTTCGACGGCGGCCCGCACGGCGCGGCGCGACAGCTGCGGGTCGGACAGCGTGTCCTCGATGGTGTGCACCTGGGCCGCAAGCTCCGGATCCTTGATCTGGTTTTCGATCCAGGTCGAGAAGTCGTGTCGCGCCAGGTGGTGCAGCCAGGTGCCGTCGTCGACGCCATCGCCCATCTGCAAAAACACCATCAGGTTCTGCGCGCGCAGCTTCAGCTTGCCTTCGGGGCCGACGAAGTAGAACGAACGGTCGCTCGCCAGTTCGCCTTCGGCGTATTTGCGGCTGTGGCGCCGGTGATCGGACCGTGTGCGCTGCAAGGTCACGCGCTGAACCGACGGCGCGGCGGCTTCGAGCCACACCAGGGCCTGGCCGGCCTGCAGGTCGCGCTCGGCGGGCAGCTCGAGGCGGCGTCCGGTGGCCTCGGCAAACTGCTCGATCGCCAAGTGGGCTTCGGGGCCGACCACCAGCAGTCCGTTGATGCGCTCCAGCACCGGACGGCACAGCAACTCGGGGTGCACGGTGACCAGGATCATCCGATCGAGGCGCGCGCCGACCGTCTCGATCGGCGGCGGCAGATCGGCACCCAGCATGTGGTGCGCCTCGTCGATCACCAGCGCGTGTGGCTGCCCGGTGCGCAAGCGGCGCTGCTCGATCAGCGGCACCATGCTGGCGAAGAAGCGCGGGCGCTCGTCGAGCGCCACGCCGAGCAGGTTGAAGACGATGTTGCTGCCGGTGGCCAGTGCCTGTGCCACCTCGTCCAGCGACAGCGGATTCTTCTGCGTGCCGACCACCACCGCGTGGGGTGCATCGAGGTAGTCCCCCTCGGGATCGATCACGCAGAACGAATACTCCTTGTCGGCCAGTTGTTCGAGCACTGCCTTGGCGGCGGTCGACTTGCCGCTGCCCGAGCGTCCGGTCACCAGCAGCGAGGTCACCAGCGGGTTGAACACCACCGGCGCATCGCCGGCCGCCTGGCCGATCGTGATCTCATGGCGCGCCGACAGTCCTTTGCGGCTCGCCAGGTCGTCGGCCAGCAGCTCGTCGATCAGCTCACGCACACCGGCGTCGCGGCTGCCCTGGGTGACGATGTCGGCCGCCTCTTTCAGCGCCGGCAGCGCATTGGCCACCGCCACCGCCACCTGGCAGCGTGCCAACAGCGCGTGATCGTTCTCTGCATCACCGACGCCGATCGCGTTGTGGCGCGACAAGCCGAGCGACTTCAGCGCGGCGTCGAGGCCGCTGGCCTTGTTGACGCCCGAGGGCAGCACCATCACCGCGCCCTTGTTGAACACCACGTTGAGCTCAAGCCCCAGCTCGCGCAGCGCGTTGAGCACGGTCACGTCGTGCGGCTCCCAGGTGGCGACGATCGCGCGCCCGACCGACAGCGGCTCCACGTGGCGCCGCCTGAGTTCGTCGACCAAGGCCGGCGGCGGAGGCTGGCACAGCACCTGTTCTTCCGAGTTCGCGGGCGAGAACAGCAAGGCACCGTTCTCGGCCACGACGCGGTGGAACACCGGCAGGTGCGGGAACACCCGCCGCAGGTCGTCGAGCTCGCGCCCGGTCACCAGCAGCAGGTGTCGGCCACTGACGGCCACCCGTTCCAGTGCGCGCACCATCTCGTCGGACACCACGCCGTCGTGCGCGATCGTGCCGTCGAAGTCGCAGCACAGCGCGAGGTAGCGCGGCAGCGGAGCCTTGCTGGCCGACTCGTTGTTGGGAGCTGAAGCCATCGTGCCGGCAACCAGCAACGGGCATACCCGTGACGGCCGGACACAAGTTGTGATTGACAATGTGTGCAATGCACATACGCTGCACGACATGCTTTCGAGCCCGCACCCCACACCGCAGTGCATGGCACTGATCGACGCCTACCGTCGCTGGAAGAGCGCGCAGGACGTGTTCAGCGCGATGCAGGAGTCGGCGCCTCCGGCGGTGCTGGAGCAACGGCCCGACGCGCGGCGCCAGTGCGAGGAAGTGCAGCGCCTGTTCGCCGCGCTCAACGACCAGGCCCGGCGCAGCGTGCGCTGGAAGTAGGCACGGATCGCGTGGCCAGCAGCGTGCGCGACGGCGACAAGGACAAGCGTTTGTTGGTGGTCGCCACCGTGCTGGCCGTGATCGCGATCGGCCTCACGATGTGCGCGCCCGATCTGGTGCGCTGGTTCAGTGCGTCGTAGCCCGTAGGCGTCCTGCGCCTCAGGGCGCCGTGCCTCGCGCCAGGCCGGGTTTGCGCGGCTCCCGGGTCGACGCCGCCGCAGCGGCAGGCGCCGGCGCAGACTGCAACTGGCGCATCGAGCCGAACGTCTTCGCGTAAACCCAGGTGAACTCGGCGCCGAGCAGGAAGATCTGCGCCGAGTAGTACACCCACACGAACACGATGGCCAACGAGCCGGCGGCGCCGAATCCGGACGCGATGCCGCTCTTGCCGATGTACAGGCCGATCAGGAACTTGCCGATCGTGAACATCACCGCGGTGGTGAAGGCGCCCAGCCACACGTCGTGCCAATGCACCTTCACGCGCGGCATCACCTTGTAGATCAGCGCGAACACCGCCGTGGTCAGGAACAGGCTGACGACCAGGTTCACCAACTGCAGCAGCCACTCCCATTCGCCGAACACGCCACCCCACCATTTGCCGAGCGCCGACAGCGCCGCGCTCAGCACCAGCGAGACCATCAGCAGGAAGGCGATGCCGAGGATCATGCCGAACGAGAGCAGGCGCGCGCGCAGCAAACCCCACACACCGGTCGTGCCGTCGCGCGCCGGCGCCCGCCAGACGCGGTCGAGCGCGTCCTGCAGTTCGCCGAACACGGTGGTGGCGCCGATCAACAACGCCACCACGCCGATCGCTGTTCCGATGGCGCCGCGTTCGGGCTTGCTCAGGCTGTTGAGCATCTCCTCGATGGCACGCGCGGACTCAGGGCCGACCAGCCCGGCGATCTGCGCAAACACCTCGCCGCGCGCCGCTTCCGCGCCGAACACCAGCCCAGCCACCGACACCACGATCAGCAGCACCGGGGCCAGCGAGAACACGGTGTAGTACGACAGTGCGGCGCCCATGCTGGGCGCGTAGTCCTCGACCCACGCGCCGGCGGCGGCGCGGACGAGGCCCCACCACTCGGAGAAGGAATGCGTGCGCATGGCGACGGATTTGCGTGGCGACGGATAGCGATTCGGCAAGCCTTGTGCCTTGCCCGACATCACAGGCACACCGGTTGCCGTTTGCCTGGGTTGAACCGGAGTGGCCGATGAACGCAGCCAAGACACCCCGCCCCGCCCAACGCACGCCGCCCGAAGCACCAGCTTCTTCGCCGCAGCGGCCGCCAGACCCGCACAGTGAAGAGCCCGAATTCTTCAACGAGCCGGATCTGCCTCCCGGTGAACCGAGCGGCGAGCCGACTCGCAACACCAAGCGCCATTTGCCATCGGAGCGCAAACCATGACGGACAAACACATCAACGAACAAGCCGGTCAGAGCAACATGCGCAAGAACCCCGACGATTGGGTCAGCGGCGACGAGCCCATGACGGGCGCGCAGAAGTCCTACCTGAAGACCTTGTGCGAGGAAGCCAGGCAGCCGTTCGACGAGAACCTCACCAAGGCCGAGGCCTCCAAGCGCATCGACGAGTTGCACCGCCTGACGCGCCGTCTCGAGGCCACGTCGCCTGGCGGCGGCGCTGCCTCGCAAAACTCGCGCGCATAGGCGCGAAGCCCTCGCGCTGCAGCGCTCTGCATTGCCTTGCGGCGCCCTTGAGCGGAGCGGCGCCCGGGTTGCGCGGAGTGGCCCGAGCCGCGCCGATCGTGGGCACATCAATTGCCTCAGCGGCCGTCGGCTGCACGAAAGCCCGCAGGGTGAGCCCGGGGCCGCCGCCTAGAATGCCCCGCCACCTCCCGGAGGATCCCCAGTCATGCCCAAGGCCAACAAGCTGGTCACTTCCGCGCTGCTCAACTCACACCAAGCCGAGATCCTGCAGCAGTGGATGCGCCGACTGAAGGAAGACGGCGCCTTGGAGAGCGGGCGCATTCGCGAAAGCGAACTGCAAGCGCAATGCAGCGATTTCCTCAGCAAGCTGCGCGACGCACTCGCAAAAGGGTCGAATGACATCGATGGCGCCGACTTCGCGCCGGTGCGTGCGGTACTGACCGACCTGTCATCGTCGCGCGCCACTCAGGGCTTCAGCCCGCGCGAGACCGCGATGTTCGTGTTCTCGCTGAAGCCGGCGCTGTTCGACGCCGCGCAGAAGCACGCCGATGGCGACGCCGCGAGCACGATGGAGGCCAACTGGCAGACCGGCCTGATGCTCGATCGGCTGGGCTTGTTCACCACCGAGGCATACCAGAAGACGCGCGAGACGCTGATCGTGCGCCAG
>DATKJN010000515.1:0-7286 GCA_035543655.1 Burkholderiaceae bacterium
AGACGCGCCCTGCGTGTGAGCGAGGCGAGCAGCTTGAGCGGCTGCACCACGTCGCGCTCCACGGCGCTCGACAGCCGCGCCACGCGCCATGCCGTGACGGCCGCGCAGGCGCAGATCGCCGCCAGCACCTCCAGCAGGTACAGCAGGTACACGCCGCCGTCGCCGCGCACCTGAACACGGCCAATTTCGAGACCCCGGTGCATCACCGGGGCATTGGCTTGCAACTGGAAGATCAGGCTGCCGAATTCCGACAGGGTTTCGGCCGCGCCGCGGTTGGGTTCGCGCTGGTAGGTGGCCAGCCGGCTGCCGTCCGGGCGCGCGATGTTCGCGGCCAGCAGGCCTTCTGCATCGGCAATCACCTTCACGGCGTCGCGAGCCGCTTCCGAGTCGTCGAACATGACCGCGGCTTCCGATGCGTAGGCGACCGAGCGCGCGATCAGTGCCAGGTTGCGCTCGACGTGCGTGTGCAGGGTCAACACCGACAGCAGCGTCAACATCGCTGCCGCCGCGATGATCGCGGTCAGCCCCAGCCGCACATGAGCGCGCCGCAGCGCCTGCAGCAGCGACTGGCGCTCCAGGGGTTGTGCCGGCGGTGCATCGTGAGCGCTCGGCGCGCCGGTGCTGGCGTGCAGCGCGCGCGGATCGCGGCGCGAGCGCTGTTTCATGGCGCTGCTCCGGCGGCGCGGCCGATGCGCAGCGCCTGCGGGTCCACGCGCAAACCGCTGCGCGCGATTGCATCGAGGTTGGCCTGGAACTTCAGCGGCCGTTCGCTGGTATCGATGCAGAACATGCCGCCGTCGACGCAGTACGCCAGGCCTTCGCCGATCGACAGCACTGGCCGGCCGATCAGCATGCGGGCGAGCTGGCGCGCGGCGGCGGGCGCCGAGGCCGCCACGTACAGTGCATCGCAGCGCTGTGCCGCGAGCGCCACGTTGATGTCGTGTTGGATCGTCACTTTGCGCTGTGTCGTGCTCAATGCGCTGGTATGCAGCGCAGCTACGTCGGCGCCGCGTCCCCAGATGCACAGCCGCAACGCGTCCACTTGCGCCGGCCAGTGGGTGTAGGTCAACAGGTTGCCGACCAGCGCAGCCAAGGGATCGCGCGAAGGCATGGGGAACGAGGGCGTGGCGGCCACGGCCAGCACGATGGTGGCCAAGCCGAGTCGGCTTGGCCTTCCCGAGGCGTTTCGGCGAGGCCACCATGGCCGGAGTGACGCGGCATGCATTGGAACGGGCGGATTCGCGGGAACACCGACGCGGCGCGTCGGCTGCTGCAGCGCAGTATCGGAGCAAGCGCGGTCATTTGTTGCAGGTTGCAACAGACGCAGCGTGCAGCAGTTCTCACCCTCGGCACCATCGAGGGCCGTGCGCTCGGGCAACCGATGCGCCGGCGCGTCAGTCGGGCACGACGGCAGTGGCTTCGATCTCGACCTTGGCGCGGTCCTCGATCAGCGCAGTGACCTGCACGGCGGTCATCGCGGCGTTGTAGGCGCCGACCACCTCGCGGAATGCGCGGCCGATGTCGCGAGCGGCGGCGAGGTACTCACGTTTGTCGGTCACATACCAGGTCATGCGCGTGATGTGCTCGGGCCGGGCGCCGGCCTCGCGCAGCACGGCGACCATGTTTTCCAGCGCCTGGCGCGCCTGAAGCGCGAAGTCGTCGCTGTGGAACACGCCTTGTGCATCCCAGCCGATCATGCCGGCCACGAAGACCATGCGGCCGCGCGCGGCGACGCCATTGGCATAACCCTTGGGGCGTGGCCAGCCGGCCGGCAGCAACACCTGGGGTTGGTTTGCATGCGCTTGATTGTTCATCTCGGGCCCCTGTTCAGTTGCCTTCGAAGCGCGGCTGGCCCTTGGCCACGAAAGCCTGGTAGGCGCGGTTGAAGTCCTCGGTCAGCATGCAGATCGCCTGCGCCTGTGCTTCGGACTCGATGGCCTGGTCGATGCCCATGTCCCACTCCTGGTGCAGCATCGTCTTGGTGATGCCGTTGGCGAAGGTGGGGCCTTGCGTCAGTTCGGTGGCCCAGCGCATCGCCTCGGCCTGCACCGCATCGGGTGCCACCAGCCGGTTGAAGAACCCCCATTGCAGCGCCTCGTCGCCTGGCAAAGCGCGGCCGGTGTAGAGCAGCTCGCTGGCGCGCCCCTGGCCGACGATGCGCGGCAGCATCGCGCACGCGCCCATGTCGCAGCCGGCGAGGCCGACGCGGTTGAACAGGAACGCGATCTTGCTGCGCGAGGTGCCGACGCGCAGGTCGCTCGCCATCGCGAGGATCGCACCCGCACCGGCGCAGACCCCGTCGATCGCCGCGATGATCGGCTGCGGACAGTGCCGCATCGCCTTGATCAGGTCGCCCGTCATGCGGGTGAACATCAGCAACTCTGGCGCCTTCAGGCGAATCAGCGGACCGATGATCTCGTGCACGTCGCCACCGGAGCAGAAGTTGTTGCCGGAACCGCAGAGCACGATGGCGTGCACGTCAGTGGCATGTCTGAGGCGGCCGAACAGGTCGCGCAGCTCCGCATACGACTCAAACGTGAGCGGGTTCTTGCGCTCGGGCCGGTTCAGAGTGATGCGGCCCACGCCGCCCTCCACCTGCCAGCCAAAGTGACGCGCCTGATGCTGCGCCAGCGAGACGCGGTTGCCCGCCGCGAGTCCGGGGTCGACGCGCTCGGTGCTCATGCAGCCCCCTTGGCGCTGCGCGCCGCCCCGCAACGGGGAAAATCGTCCTTCGAGCGGTCGTGCGGACTCATGCGTTCTGCTCCTTGCGGGTGGCCATCTGCACACGCAACTGGCCGAGGTCTTCGTAGAGGGTCTTCTTGTGCGCGGTGTCGAGCCCGCGGAAGAGCTCGATCACCCACTGCTCGTGTTCGCGCGCGATGCGCTCGAAGGCCTTGCGGCCGGCCGCCGTCATGCGCAGGCGCCACGAGCGGCGGTCTTCGGGATCGCTGTCGCGCTGCACCAAGCCTTCTCGCTCGAGCTCGTCGGTGAGGGCCGTCACGTTGCCGCCGGTGACCATCAGGTAGCGCGACAGCGTGCTCATGCGCAGGCCTTCGGTGTGGCGATGCAATTGCGCGAGGTAGTCAAAGCGCGCCAGCGAAATGCCGAACTGGGCGCGCAGCCGCTGGCGCACCTCGGTTTCGATCTGCGTGCTGCACGCGAGCAGGCGCAACCACAGCTTGAGCGACAGGTGATCGTCCTGGCCGGCTCGCGCTTCCAGGCCGATGGCATGGTCGTCGAGCAGGCGAGGGTGCGCATGACGCCGGGTGGTGCGGCTCATTGGGCCTCCGTAGCGCTGCGCGCTCCGGTATTCGCCTTGGGCTCGACCCGGCGGCTCATGGTTCGTGCCTCACGCCGGGCCCTGCGGTGCTGCCAGCGCGGCCCGTTCGCGCAGGAAGTTGCTCTCCATCTGCGGCTTGGCCGTGCGGTACTGCCGCGGCCAATCGATGGCGGTGAAGCCGATCTTGGCGGCCTCGCTCAGAGTCCAGGCCGGATTGGCGAGATGCGGCCGCGCCACGGCGCAGAGGTCGGCCCGGCCGGCGGCGATGATGCTGTTCACGTGGTCGGCCTCCGAGATCGCGCCCACCGCGATGGTGGCGATGCCGGCTTCGTTGCGGATGCGGTCGGCGAACGGCGTCTGGTACATGCGGCCATAGGTGGGCTTCTGGTTCACGCTGACCTGGCCCGACGAACAGTCGATCAGGTCGGCGCCAGCGGCCTTGAAGGCGCGCGCGATCTCCACCGCATCGCTCGGCGTGATGCCGCCCTCGACCCAGTCGTGCGCCGAGATGCGCACCGACATCGGCAGCTGTGTGGGCCACACCGCGCGCACCGCGGCGAACACCTCGAGCGGGTAGCGCAGCCGATTGGCCAACGAGCCACCATAAGCGTCGGTGCGCCGGTTGGTCAGCGGCGAGATGAAGCTGGACAGCAAGTAGCCGTGCGCGCAATGCAGCTCCAGCCAATCGAAGCCGGCATCGGCCGCATAGCGCGCCGCGCGCACGAAGTCGGCGGTGACGCGGTCCATGTCGGCGCGGTCCATCGCCTTGGGCACCAGGCCGCCTTCGTCGAGATAGGGCACCGCTGACGCGGCAACGACCGGCCAATTGCCCGCGGGCAGCGGCTGGTCGGCGCCGGCGTCGTCCCACGGTGCATTGGTCGAGCCCTTGGCGCCGGAGTGGCCGAGCTGCATCGCGATCTTGGCGTCGCTCTCGCGGTGCACGAAGTCGACGATGCGCTGCCAAGCCTGCGCCTGTGCCGCGTTCCACAGGCCGGGGCAACCCGGCGTGATGCGCGCATCGGGTGACGGGCAGGTCATCTCGGCCACCACCATGCCGGCGCCGCCGAGTGCACGCGAACCGAGGTGCACCAGGTGAAACTCGCCCGGCATGCCGTCGACGCAGGAGTACTGCGCCATCGGCGATACGACCACGCGGTTCTTCAGGGTGACCGAGCGCACCGTGAACGGCGTGAACATCGGCGGCACGGCCAGCGGTGCCTCAAGCCCCGCGCGCCGATCGAACCAGCGTTCGAAGCCCTCGAGCCAGCCCTTGTCGCGCAGCCGCAGGTTCTCGTGGCTGATGCGCTGGCTGCGCGTGAGCATCGAGTACATGAACTGCTCGGGCTCCAACTGGTCGCAGTAGCGCTCGCCGCACACCTCGAACCATTCCATTGCGTTCCATGCGGCGTTCTGCAGCCGCAGCACGTCGACCGCACGGGCAGCCTGGTAACGCGCCAACACGTGGGGGATGTGGTCGGGCGTGTCGCCGTGCTCCTTGAACTGGCGTGTCAACTCGATGGCGTCTTCCAGCGCGAGCTTGGTGCCCGAGCCAATCGCGAAGTGCGCCGTGTGCACCGCATCGCCCATCAACACCACATGCGCGCGGCCGTTGAAATGCGACCATTGCTCGCACTTGATGCGCTGGAAGTTGAGCCACGCCGAACCGCGCAGGTGCCGCGCGTTGGTCATCAGCTTGGCGCCGCGCAGGTTGGCGGCAAACAGCTGCTCGCAGAAGACGATCGATTGGTCCTGGTCGGCGCGGTCCAGGCCGTGCGCCTTCCACACGTGCTCGGGGCACTCGACGATGAAGGTGGAGGTCTGGTCGTCGAACTTGTAGATGTGTGCCTGGAACCAGCCGTGTTCGGTGCGCTCGAACAGGAACGTGAACGCGTCGTAGACCTTGTGCGTACCGAGCCAGATGAAGCGGTTGGGGCGGGTCACGATGTCGGGCTTGAACACCTCGGCGTATCCCGTGCGGATCCTGGAGTTGACGCCGTCGCTGGCGATGATCAGATCGGCATCGGGAAAGTCGCGGTCCGAGTCGACCTCGGTCTCGAAGACCAGCTTGACCCCGAGTTCCTCGCAGCGCGACTGCAGGATGTTGAGCAGCTTCTTGCGCCCGATGCCCACGAAGCCGTGGCCGCCCGATCGGATGACGCGGCCCTTGAAGTGCAGCTCGATGTCGTCCCAATGGTTGAACGCCTGCTCGATGGTGTCGGCGGTGTCGCGGTCCCAGGCCCGCATGTTGTCCATAGTCGCGTCGGAGAACACAACGCCCCAGCCGAAGGTGTCGTAGGGCCGGTTGCGCTCGACCACGGTGACGTCGTGCGCCGGCGACAGCTTCTTCATCAGCAGCGCGAAGTACAGGCCGGCGGGGCCTCCGCCGATGCAGACGATCTTCACAGCCGGGCTCCTGGCAGGCATGCCGGTCGCGAAGCGCGCCGGCGCGGGATTAGTTTAACTATGAACTATCGATCAGCAAAGTGTCGGCGCGATGAAAGACCCGCTACCCATACTTCCAGGCCCGAGAGGGTGTGGATGCTGCGTCGAAACGCGCGAGGCCGCCTGCACGGTCGATCGCATCGACGGGCGGCGACCCGCCGCGACTGAACCGCCGTTCGCGACAGCAAGAAGAAGGGCCTGACATGGTCAGGCCCTGCGGTGATTGGTGGAGACGAGGAGGATCGAACTCCCGACCTTCGCATTGCGAACGCGACGCTCTCCCAGCTGAGCTACGTCCCCGTAAAGAGGCGCGAATTCTAGCAGCAACCCTCTGGACGACCGGGCTGCGCGCGCTCTCGGTTAACCTTCGCACCCCGGCGGCATGCCGGCTGGCATGGAGAACCCGATGTCGCTCACCGATCCCGCTTGGCTCGACGTGCAGTACAACAACCGGGCCCGAATCCCGGAGCACCCCCAGATCTTTGCTCGCTGGTCCGAGTCGTCGAAGCTGGCCCGCGAGCGGCTCAACGGCAAGCTCGATGTCCGCTATGGCGACCAAGCGGGCGAGACGCTCGACGTGTTTCCGGCCGCCCAGGCCGGCGCGCCGGTGCTGGTGTTCATCCATGGCGGCTACTGGCGATCGCTCGACAAGGCCGATCATTCATTCCTCGCACCCGCGTTCGTCGAGTCGGGCGCGACGGTGGTGGTGCCCAATTACGCACTGTGCCCGGCGGTGACCATCGAGACCATCGCGCTGCAGATGACCCGTGCGCTGGCCTGGGTCTGGCGCAACCCGGGTGTGCACACCGGCGATCCCAATCGCATCGCCGTCGTCGGCCACTCGGCCGGCGGTCACTTGGCCGCGATGATGCTGAGCTGCCGCTGGAAGGACGTGGGAGACGACCTGCCGCCCAAGCTGGTGCCGAATGCCATGTCGATCTCGGGTTTGTACGACCTCGATCCGATCCGCAACACGCCATTCCTGCAGCAAGACCTGCAATTGACGCCAGCCGCGGTGAGGCGGCTGAGCCCGGCATTCTTCCCGCGTCCGCGCGGCACGCTGTACACGCTGGCCGGCATCAACGAGAGCGACGAGTTCCTGCGGCAGAACCAGCTGATTCGGGACCAGTGGGGCCCAACCACGGTGCCGGTGTGCGAGACCGTGCCGGGCCGCAACCACCTCGACGTGCTGCATGATCTGGCCGATCCGCAGGCGCGCTTGCATGATCTGGCGCTGCGCCTGCTCGGATTGCGCTGATGCGCACATTGGTTTTGCCCATGTGCCAAATTGAGGCTTTGTATTGGCACGCCGCGCGTGCCTTTGTTAGCGTACGCAAGCCCGGCGCGGCCGGATCCCCGACACCACCCAAAAGGAGCGTGACATGGCCACTTTGAAAGGATCGAAGACCGAGCAGCACCTGAAGGACGCCTTCGCCGGCGAATCGCAGGCCAATCGTCGCTACCTGTATTTCGCAAACAAGGCCGACGTCGAAGGGCAGAACGACGTGGCGGCGTTGTTCCGATCCACCGCTGAAGGCGAGACCGGCCACGCGCACGGCCATCT
>DATKJN010000516.1:0-3535 GCA_035543655.1 Burkholderiaceae bacterium
GCCGGCGTGGATCAGCGCCTGGTCCGCGGTGGATCCGGCGCTGCTCTCGGTGGCCGACATCAACAAGGACGGCATCTTCCAGCTCGGCGAGATGAGGATCGGCGGCGACATCCTCGGGCTGGCCACGCCGGAGAGCGGCGGCTTGCCGTACGTGATCTCGGGCATGGTGGCGGCCGGCGGCCTGGCCGCAGCGCTGTCCACCGCCGACGGCCTGCTGCTGACGATCGCCAACGCGTTGAGCCACGACCTGTACTACAAGATGATCGACCCGAACGCCTCCACGGCGCGCCGCGTCACGTTGTCGAAGTCGCTGCTGGTGGTGGTGGCCTTGATCGCAGCCTACGTGGCCGCACAGAAGCCGGCCGACATCTTGTTCCTGGTGTCGGCGGCGTTCTCGTTCGCTGCCGCGGCGTTCTTCCCGGCGCTGGTGCTCGGCATCTTCTGGAAACGCGCAACCCGGTGGGGCGCCACGCTGGGCATGATCGCCGGCCTGGGCACGACCTTCTACTACATGGCGACCACGCAGGTGTGGATGCGCGGCCTGTTCGGCGTGACCCGGCCGATCGAGCTGTGGTGGGACATCCAGCCGATCTCGGCCGGCCTGTTCGGCGTGCCGATCGGCTTCGCAGTGATCATCATCGTCAGCCTGATCACGCCCGAGCCGAAGCGTGAAACGCAGGAACTGGTGGAGCACGTGCGCTACCCGAACCTCAAGATGGGCAAGGCCTGAGCAACAAAAACGACAACGTTCTCGAAACTGGGCCGCCTTCGGGCGGCCCTTTTTTATGCCCGATGCGCAGCGGACAATGCCTGCCTCGCCATGGCCGACACCACCCCCGCTTCGAGCCTGCTAGAGCTGCTGAGTGCCGAGCTGATGGCACGCGCACCGTTCGCGCAGATGCTGCCGGAGCACGTGCAGCAATTCGTGGCCGCGGCGCGCGAGGCCTATTACGCGCCCGGCGAAACGGTGCTGGAGCCTGCCATGGGGCCGGTGCGTTCGTTGCTGCTGCTGCGCCAGGGCCGCATCACGGGTCGGCGCGGCGCCGGCCCGGCCGGCAGCGTGTTGCACGAGCCGGGCGATCTGTTCCCGGTCGGTGCGTTGCTCGCAGCACGCCCGGCGCGCTCGACCTACACCGCACAGGACGACTGCTTCTGCCTGCTGCTGACGGCCGATGCGGTGCAGGCGCTGGCGCGCAAAAGCACGTCGTTCGCGGATTTTCTCGAGCGGCGCGCGTTGCACTTCTTCGAGCTTGCGCAGCAGGCGCTGCGCGAGGCGTATGCATCGGAGGCGCTGCACGAGCAGGCGCTCGAAGCGCCGCTGTCGACGCTGCGGCGCAAGCCGGTGCTGGCTTGCTCGGCCGATACCGTGCTGGCGCAGGCGTTGGCGCTGATGCACGAACGGCGTGTCGGCTCGGTGGTGGTGGTGGATGCGCAGCGCGCGCCGCAAGGCATCCTCACGCGCCACGACATCCTGGGCCGCGTGACCTTGCCGGCGCTGCCGTTGGTCACGCCGATCGGTGCGGTGATGAGCGCGCCGGTGCATGTGCTCGAGACCAGCGCCACGCTGCATGACGCGGCGCTGCTGATGTCACGCCATGGCGTGCGCCACGTGCCGGTGTGCGAGCGCGGCGCACTGGTCGACATCGTGTCGGAACGCGATCTGTTCGCGCTGCAACGCCTGTCGCTCAAGGGCTTGTCGACACGCATCCATGCGGCCAGCGATCTGCCGACCCTGCAGCGCGCCGCGCAAGACATCCGGCGCTTCGCGCGCAACCTGCTCGGCCAGGGCGTGCAGGCGCGCCAGGTCACCGAACTGATCAGCCACTTGAACGATGTGCTGACCGCCGCTGTGGTGCAGCTGCTCGCCCGCGAACAAAGCGTCGACCTGCAGCGCGCGTGCTGGCTGGCGTTCGGCTCCGAAGGCCGCAGCGAGCAGACCATCGCCACGGACCAGGACAACGGCCTGGTGTTCGTGAGCGACGATCCGCAGGCCGACCGGCCGGCATGGCTGCGCTTTGCGCGCACCGTGAACGATGCGCTCGATGCCTGCGGTTACCCGCTGTGCAAGGGCAACGTGATGGCGAGCAATCCACAATGCTGTCTCACGGCGGTCGAATGGCAGGCGCGCTTTGCGCAATGGATCGAGCACGGTGCACCGCAAGACCTGCTGAATGCCAGCATCTATTTCGACCTGCGGCCGATCGCCGGGCATCTGGATTTGGCCAAGCCGCTGCGCGAGATGCTGCTGCGACAGCCGCCGCGCGTGCCGCGTTTCATCAAGCAGATGGCCGACAACGCGCTCGCGAATCGCGCGCCGCTCGACTGGATCGGTGCGCTCGATACGCGCGACGACGGTGAACACCGATGGCTCGACCTCAAGCTGCGTGGCAGCTCGCTGTTCGTCGACGCGGCGCGCCTGTACTCGTTGGCGCACGGCATTGACGCGTTCAGCACGCGATCGCGGCTGATCGCCGCCGCACTGGCACTCAAGGTGCCCGCCCTCGAAGGGGAAGCCTGGGTGGCCGCGTTCGGGTTCCTGCAGATGCTGCGCCTGCGCGTGCAACTGGACGAAGGCACAGCGCAGGCGCGGCCGAACGAGGTCGACGTGGCCCAGCTGAACCCGATCGACCTGCGTGTGCTGAAAGAGAGCGTGCGCGTGGCACGCAGCCTGCAGCAACGCATCGAGCTGGACTATCAGCGGTGACTGCGGCGAGCTGGCTGCGGCGTCTCGCCGCACGCAAATCGCTCGCGCCAGCCGACGCGCGACGCTGGGTGGTGCTCGACGTCGAAGCCAGCGGCCTCGATGCGGCGCGTGATCGGCTGCTGGCGATTGCGGCGATCGGCGTTCACGTGGCTGACGACCGGGCCCAGGTTGCGCTGGCCGACAGCTTCGAGGTGGTGCTGCGCCAGCCCGAGGACGCCGCGCCGCCCGACAAGTCCAACATCCTGCTGCACGGCATCGGTGTCGGCGCGCAGCGCCATGGGGTCGAGCCGGTGCAGGCCCTGGACGCGTTCACACGCTTCGTTGCGCAGGCACCGCTGCTTGGATTTCATGTCGGATTCGATCGCGCGCTGATCGAGCGCGCTTGTGCACGGGCCGAACGGGCCGCGCCACGCAACCGCTGGCTCGATCTGGAGCCACTGGCGGCGGTGCTGCAACCGCAGGTGAAGGCCTCGGTGCTGGACGAGTGGCTGGCGCACTTTCGCATCCGTTGTATGCGCCGCCACCATGCAGGCGCCGATGCGCTGGCCACCGCCGAGCTGCTGCTGCACCTGTGGCCGCTGCTGCAAGCCGAGCGCGCCACCGGCATCGATGCGGCCATCGCACTGGCGGGGCGCCGGCGCTGGCTCGCAGGCGCCTAGCACGCAACGCACGCGGTCCGACCGCGAACCTCAGGCGTCGATCGACCACTCGTGAGCGCACTGCCGGCAACACACCTTGATCGGCACGACGGACGTCGTGCCCGCCCCGTCCACCAACGTGAAGCGCGCGTAGGCACCGCACTGCGGACAGTCGGCCTGGTTGGCCGCATGC
>DATKJN010000517.1:0-5760 GCA_035543655.1 Burkholderiaceae bacterium
TACACCGAGCTCACCATGCTGGCCGCCGGCCCGTTCACGCTGCCCTTCGTGCGCGAGGCGATGGAAGCGGGCTGGCAAGGCGACTGGTTCGCCCGCTTCGGCATCTGCGCGCCGCTGGCCGGCAACTACTTCAACTTCCGCAAGACCACGATCTACGGCGGTTCCAACGAAGTGCAACGCAACATCGTGGCCCAGACGGTTCTCGGTTGACGCGGAGATACACATGGATTTCGAATTCACCGACGACCAGCTCTCGCTGCGCGACGCCGTCGCGCGCTGGGTCGACAAGGGCTTCACGTTCGAGCGCCGCCATGCGATCGCCAAGAAGGGCGGCGCCACGCGTGACGTCTACGGCGAGTTGGCCGAACTCGGCCTCACCGGGCTGGCGATCCCCGAGTCGCACGGCGGCATGGGCTTCGGTGCCGTCGAGGCGATGGTGGTGCTGGAGGAGCTCGGCCGCGGCCTGGTCAACGCGCCGTACGCGGCCGGTGCGCTGGTGGCGCCGGCGCTGCTGTCGGCCGCCGGCGCCGAGCTGCAATCGTCGTGGCTGCCGCGCATGGCCGGCGGCGAGGCACTGGTGGTGCTGGCACACCAGGAACGCGCCGCACGCTACCGCCTGAATCAAGTGGCCACCGCGGCCAAAAAGTCGGGCACGGGCTGGCGCCTGAGCGGGCAGAAGGACGTGGTGCCCGCCGCCGACGAGGCCGATGCGTTCATCGTGCCGGCACGCATCAGCGGCGCCGAAAGCGAACCGCAAGGCATCGGGCTGTTCCTGGTCGAAAAATCGGCCGCCAACGTCGGCATCCAGGCGTACGCCACGCAGGATGGCGCGCGCGCCGGCGAGCTCAAGCTGGCCGACACCCCCGCCCTGCTGATCACCGACAACGGCTTTGCCGCGCTGGAGCTGTCAGCCGACGTCGGCGTCGCCGCGGCCTGCGCCGAAGGCGTCGGCGTGATGGACAAGCTGGTCGCGCTGACGGTGGAGTACATGAACACGCGCAAGCAGTTCGGCGCCACGCTGGCCACCTTCCAGGCCCTGCGTCACCGCATCGCCGACGTGAAGATGCAGCTCGAGCTGGGCCGCTCGATGAGCTACTTCGCCAGCTTGAAGCTGCGCGAACCCGCGGCGCAGCGCCGGCGCGCGCTGTCGCAGGCCAAGGTGCAGCTCGGCACCTCGATGCGCTTCGTCGGCCAGCAATGCGTGCAGCTGCACGGCGGCATCGGCGTGACCGACGAGTACATCGGCAGCCACTACTTCAAGCGCCTGACGATGCTCGAGATGGCGTTCGGCGACACGATGCACCACCTGGGCGAGGCCTCCGCGCGCATGACCGACGTGACTGGCGTGTTTGCGTAGCGCAGCAATGCAGCCCGAGCAGGCGAACCGGCTGCGTCATCGCAGCGGTTCGGCCAGCGGGCATTACGAGAGCTATTTCATCCGTGCCAACCACGCGTCGCGGTCGTTGGCGTTCTGGATCCGCTACACGCTGTTCAGCCCCGCCGGCCAGCCGCAGCAGGCACAAGGCGAGTTGTGGGCCATCGTGTTCGATGGCGAACGCGGCCGGCACGTGGCCGTCAAGCAGGCCTGGCCGCTGACGTCGTGCCGCTTCGACGCCCACGCCCTCGCGATCGACGTGCCGACCGCCCAGCTCGGCCACGGTCATGCGCAAGGCACCTGCGAATCGGCTGGCCATCGCATCGGCTGGGACCTGCGCTTCGCGCACGGCCAGTCGCCGCTGCTGCTGTTGCCGGCCCGCCTGTACGACGGCGCGTTCCCCAAGGCCAAGAGCCTGGTGAGCCGGCCGCTGGCACGCTTCGACGGCACGCTGAAGGTGAATGGCGAGATGGTCGCCGTGCAAGGCTGGATCGGCAGCCAGAACCACAACTGGGGCCGGCAGCACACCGACCGCTATGCATGGGGCCAGGTGTCCGGCTTCGACGGCGGCCACGACGAGAGCTTTCTCGAGGTCGCCTCGGCCAAGCTCAAGGTCGGGCCGCTGTGGACACCGTGGATCACGCCGATCGTGCTGCGCCATCGCGGCCGCGAGCATCGCCTCAACGCGCTCGGCCGTTCGCTGCGCGCCCGCGTGTCGGTGCAAGGCTTCGACTGGCGCTTTCGATCGCACAGCGATGACCTGCGGGTGAACGGTCGCATCCATGCCGAGCCCGGCGCTTTCGTCGGCCTGCGTTATGCCAATCCACCGGGCGGCATCAAGCAGTGCCTGAACAGCAAGATCGCGCACGCCGAGCTCACGCTCGACCATGCCGATGGCACACGGGAGACGCTCACCAGCCGCCAGCGCGCTGCTTTCGAGCTGCTCGGCGATGACGCCGATCGCGGCGTGCCGATGTCGTGCTAGACCATGCGGTAGGCTTGTCGCCATGACAACGTTCCCCGGTTCGATCACCGACATTGCGGGACTGAAGGTCGGGCACCACACCGATTCCCGTCGGCCCACCGGCTGCACGGTGGTGCTGTGCGAAGCCGGCGTCGCCTGCGGTGTCGACGTGCGCGGCGCCGCACCCGGCACGCGCGAGACCGATCTGCTGATGCCGGGCAACCTCGTCGACAAGGTGCACGCGTTGCTGCTGGCCGGCGGCAGCGCGTTCGGCCTCGATGCGGCCGGCGGCGTGATGCGCTGGCTCGACGAGCACGGCCACGGCTTTGCGATCGGCCCGGCGCGGGTGCCGATCGTGCCGGCCGCGGTGCTGTTCGACCTCTGGCTCGGCGACGCGCGCGTGCGGCCCGATGCGCAAGCCGGGTTCGCCGCCTGCGAAGCCGCATCGGCGCAAGCGCCGGCGCAGGGCAACGTCGGCGCGGGCGCCGGCGCCACGGTGGGCAAGATGTTCGGCATCGCGCACGCGATGAAAGGCGGCATCGGCACCGCCAGCCTCACCGTCGACGGCGTGCGCATCGCGGCGCTGGTGGCCGTGAACGCGGCCGGCGATGTGATCGACCCGAGCACCGCGCGTGTCGTCGCCGGCAGCCGCCAGCCCGACGGCCGCACGCCGCGACGCATCACGCAGGCGCTGGCCCGCGGCGTGATGCCGCCTTCGATCGTCGCCGGCGCCAACACCACGATCGGCATCGTCGCCACCGACGCCGTGCTCGACAAGTCGCAGTGCGCCCGCCTGGCCACGATGTCGCACGACGGCCTGGCGCGTTGCATCGACCCGGTGCACACGCCGACCGACGGCGACACGATGTTCGCTCTGGCCACCGGCGCGGCCGCGCGCGCATTGCCGCTGTCGGTGCTCGGTGCGCTGGCCGCCGAAGTGACACAACGCGCGGTGCTCAACGGCGTGCGCGCTGCGGTCGGCGTGCAAGAGCCGCCGCTGCCGAGCGCGCGCGATCTCGGCTGGGCGTGATGCGCACGGCCTGAACGCATGAGGAACCCGACGATGTCCACGCTGCTGCTGCGCCGTGCCGTTCTCAACCTGAGCCTCGCGAGCCTGGTCGCAGCGTGCACCACGCCCGCAACTGCACCCGGCCCTGCGCCGGCATCCGCGCCGGCCGAGCATCCGCCGATCCTGTTCGTGCATGGCAACGGCGACTCGGCCGCCCTCTGGATGACCACGCTGTGGCGCTTCGAGAGCAATGGCTGGCCGCGCGATCGACTGATCGCTCTCAACATGCCCCATCCGCTGGCGCGCGACGACGACAGCAAGCCGCAGGAAGGCCGCACATCGAGCGAAGACCAGATGCGCACGCTCGCCGCCGACGTCGAGCGCATCCGCCAGCGCACCGGCGCCGACAAGGTGGTGCTGGTGGGCAACTCGCGCGGCGGCAACGCGATCCGTGCCTACATCCAGAACGGCGGTGGTGCGAGCACCGTGTCGCACGCCATCCTGGGCGGCACACCGAACCACGGCGTCTGGGCCTTGCCGGGCTTCCGCCTCGGCAACGAATTCAATGGCGCCGGCCCGTTCCTCAGCGCGCTCAACGCACCCAAGGGACCCAACGGCGACGAGGTCACGCCCGGGGTGTCGTGGATGACGCTGCGCTCGGACAACAACGACAAGTTCGCACAGCCCGATGGCGTGTGGATCAACCAGCGCGGCATGGCCACCAACGTCAACGCCGACGGGCCCGCGCTGAAGGGAGCGAAGAACATCGTGCTGCCGGCACGCGACCACCGCGAGGTGTCGTACCACGCCGAAGCCTTCGCGCACACCTTCCGCTTCATCACCGGCCGCGATCCGGTCACCACCGCGATCTCGCCCGAGGCGCGCGTGGTGCTCGACGGACTGGTCACGGCCACCGGCCCGGGCGGCGCCACCAACCTGCCGCTGGTGGGCGCCACGGTCGAGGTGTATGCGGTGAACGCCGCCACCGGCGAGCGGCGCGGCGCCCCGCTGTTGCGCACCAGCATCCTCGCCGACGGCCGCTGGGGGCCGTTGGCCACCGATGCGCAGACGCCGCTGGAGTTCGTGGTCAGCGCGCCGGGGTATGCGATCCACCATGTCTACCGCTCGCCGTTTCCGCGCTCGTCGGCGGTGGTGCACCTGCGCCCCGAGCGGCTGAGCGGCAACGACCGCAGTGCGGCCGCGGTGGTCACCTTCGTGCGCCCGCGCGGCTACTTCGGCGTGCCGCGCGATCGCATCGTGTTCGATGGACAGAGTCCGGCGCCCGGCATCCCGTCCGGCGTGGCCGGCGTGGCATCGAGCCGCCTCACGTTGACCGATGCGGCCAGCCGGGCCGTGGTCGGCGAATACCAGTCGGGCGCGATCGCCGAACGCGTGGTCGGGCGCGTGTGGCCAGCCGCCGACAACCACCTGACCACGCTCGAACTGCACCACTGAACACGCCCGCATGCGCGTCTTTCGCGGTTTTCGCCATCCTGGTCTCGCGCCGCACTGCGCGCTGACGATCGGCAACTTCGACGGTGTGCACCGCGGCCACCAGGCGATGCTGGCGCTGCTCACCAACGAGGCGCGCCACCGCGGGCTGACGAGTTGCGTGATGACGTTCGAACCGCACCCGCGCGACCACTTCGCAGCATTGGCCAACAAGCCTGACGCGGCGCCGCGGCGCATCGCGACGCTGCGCGACAAGCTGTCGGAACTCGAAAGCTGCGGCATCGAGCAGCTGGTGGTGCTGCGCTTCGACCAACGCCTGGCCACCTTGTCGCCCGAAGCCTTCATCGACGACGTGCTGGTGCGCGGCGTGCGCGCGCGCTATGTGCTGGTCGGCGACGACTTCCGCTTCGGCGCCAAGCGCGCCGGCGACTACACGATGCTCGACGCCGCCGGCGACGCCAAGGGCTTCGACGTGGCGCGCATGTTGAGCTACGAGGTGCACGGCACGCGCGTGTCCAGCTCGGCGGTGCGTGCCGCGCTCGCCGCTGGTGACATGGACCTCGCCGCCGCGCTGCTCGGCCGGCCGTACAGCATCAGTGGCCACGTGCAGCACGGCCTCAAGCTCGGCCGCGAGCTGGGCTTCCCGACGATGAACCTGCGCTTCGGCCATCCGCGTCCGGCGGCGATGGGCATCTTCGTGGTGCGCGTGCACGGACTGGACGCGCAGCCGCTCGACGGCGTGGCCAACTTCGGCACGCGGCCCACGGTGGACGATGCCGGCCGCGTGCTGCTGGAGGTGCATTGCCTGCACTGGCCGGCCCACCTGGGCGGCGACGCCGCCTACGGCAAGCTGGTGCGTGTCGATCTGCTGGCCAAGCTGCACGACGAGCTGCGCTATCCGTCGCTCGAGGCGCTGCGCGACGGCATCGCGGCCGATGTCGGTCAGGCGCGCCGCTGGTT
>DATKJN010000518.1:0-4514 GCA_035543655.1 Burkholderiaceae bacterium
CGCAGCTCGAATTCGTGCAGGCGATGGCCTGCCGGCAGCGCATTGGCGGCATCGGTGCCGGGCGTGTTCGCCACCGCCGGCAACGAGGGGGTCTGCACGGACATCACGCGATGAGATTAGCCCAGCGGTTTTGCGTGTTGCACCAATGCAAGTGTGTGTTCGTGACCGGATTCGCGGTCGCTGTCTGCAGCAGCCGCCCCGCAGGGCGCGCACCGGCGACAGGCCTAAAATCCCTGCCCTCAGCATCTCGGTGCCATCGTTGATCCCCGTTCGACTTTCCAACGCCTATAGCACCCGTGCTGGTGCCCTGCGCGGCGCAACGCCTGCGTGCCGACAGCCCCATGCTGGCGCGCCGACCAACCGCCTGTTGCGCTTGTTGCGACTCGGCGCAGTCGCGGGAGCCAGCGGCTGATGGTGCGCACGGAGGGGGTCACGCGCCGTGGCCTGGTCCTGGCCGCGATGGCCTGGGCCTGCGCGGGCGCGCGCGGCCAGCCGCTCGCCGAACCGAGCGGCAGCCCGGTGCTGACCTTGCGCGGCAAGCTCAAGCGCACCAATCGAGCCGACAGTGCCGTGTTCGACATGGCGATGCTCGAGGGCGTGGCGCAGCACAGCTTCAGCACCAAGACGCCGTGGTTCAAGGACGCGCGCAAGTTCACCGGTCCGTTGTTGCGCGACCTGTTGTCGCTGGTGGGCGCACACGGCACGACGCTGCGCGTGTCGGCACTCAACGACTACAGAATCGACATCCCCGTCGAGGACGCACGGCGCTTCGACGTGATGCTTGCACGCTTGATCGACGAACGGCCGATCACGGTGCGCGAAAAGGGCCCGCTGTTCATGATCTACCCGTTCGACAGCGACCCCACGCTGCGCAACGCCCTGTACTACAGCCGCTCGGTATGGCAACTCAAGACGATCGACGTGGTGTAGGCGCGCCGACGTCGCCGCTGTCGGGCTGGTTCGTCGTCACCGGCGCGGTGCTGATCCTGTCGCTGCTGGCGGCCTTCTTCGTGCAAGCGCGCCAGTACGCGCTGCTCAACCAGGCGGTGAAGGGCCAGGACGACTACCTGGTGCTCAACCTGTTCCAGCTCGAGACCGAATACCTGCGCCTGCGCGAACGGTGGCGCCAGGCCGCCGGCGATCCCGTGCGTGCACGCGAACAGCTGCAGTTGCGCTACGACATCTTCGTCAGCCGCATCGGCCTGTTGCAGACCGATCGCGCGCAGCGCGTGCTGTCGGACAGCCCGGAATACGGTGCCGCTCAACGCGCGCTGCGCGACTTCGTCGACCGCGGCGACTTGTACCTCGGCCAGAACGCACAGGCACCGTTCAGCAACGCGTCGATGCATGCGCTGCTGATCGACCTCGAGGCACTCGACGAGCCGATCCACCAGATGCTGCTGGCCGGCGCGCACCGGGTGGCCGAGCAGGTCACGGCGCGCAACGACACGCTGGCGCAGCACAACCGCATCGGCCTGACGCTGACCGCGTTCCTGTCGGCCCTGGTGGGCGTGTTCGGTTTCCTGGCGCTGCGCCGCATGCGCCAGCTCGACGAAAGCCGGCGCGCCATGGAAGCCATGGCCAACCGCCTGCACGACGCCCGCGAACAGGCGCTGCGCGCCAGCCAGGTGAAGAGCGAGTTCCTGACCAACATGAGCCATGCCATCCGCACGCCGTTTCACGGCATGCTGGGCATGCTCACGCTGCTGCGCGAGACCAAGCTCGAACAGCACCAGCAGGAGTTGCTGCGCACCGCGGTCGACTCGGCCGACCATCTGTTGAGCCTGCTCAACGACATCGTCGACCTGTCCAAGCTCGAGTCGGGTGCGTTGACGCTCGACGTGCGCGAGGTCGACCTGGCCGCCCTGGTGCGCGAAGTCGAGCGCCTGATGCGGGCACCAGCCAGTGCCAAAGGCCTTCAGCTGAGCGCGCAGATCGACAACTCGTTGCCGCCACGTCTGCAGCTCGACGGCACGCGCGTGCGGCAGGTGCTCTACAACCTCGTCGCCAACGCGATCCGCTTCACCGATGGCGGCAGTGTCGCGTTGCGCTGCCGTCGCATGGCCGCGCAGGGCGAGCGCGAACCGATGCTGGAGATCGAAGTGGCCGACACCGGGGTCGGCATGGACGCCGACACCCTGAGCCGTCTGTTCGAACGGCGGCTCGTGATGGAGCGCAGCCCGACGCGCCCCGGCGCGATGCGACAGGGCACGGGTCTCGGCCTGGAGATCGCCCAGCGACTCACGCGCTTGATGGGCGGTGACATCGCGGTGGAAAGCACCCCGGGTCTGGGCAGCACGTTCCGCGTGCACGTGCCGATGCGCGTGCCACCGTCAGCGTTGATCGAAGCACCCGCCGCGCCGCCCCAACAGGCCGCGGCCGCACCGCAAACGCGCCACGTGCTGGTGGCCGAAGACAACGCGGTCAATCGGCTGTACATCGGTGCGCTGCTCGAGCGCATGGGACACAGCGCGCATTTCGTCGAGAACGGCCTCGAGGCGCTGCAAGCGGTGCAGGAGCATCGCTTCGACATCGTGCTGATGGACGTCCACATGCCGGTGATGGACGGCATCGATGCCACCGGCGCGATCCGAGCGCTCGGCACACCGGCTGCTCAGCTGCCGATCGTGGCGCTGACCGCCGATGCCTACGCCGACACGCGCACGCGCTGCCTCGCCGTGGGCATGGACGACGTGTTGGTCAAGCCGCTCGGCCTGCCCGAACTCGAGGCGCTGTTCCGGCGCCATTTCGGCAGCGATCCTGGCGTGCGTCCCGAACCCGCGCGCGAACCTGCGCCCGGCGGCACTGCCGCGTTGCTGGACACCGAGGTGCTCGCGCGCCTGGTCGAGTTGATGCCCCGCGCCGAAACCGCACGTCTGTACGAATCGATGTTGAGCCAGGCGGGCGACGCCACCGAACGCATGCGCCGCGCCCTGCGCGAGGCCGATACCGACGAACTGCGCCGCCTGTCGCACGGCCTGAAAGGCGCAGCGCTCAACCTGGGCTTGCGCGCCCTCGCCGACGCCGCCGATCGTTTGAGCGGCGGCGCCACCAGCAGTGCCGGCCAGCTCGCACTCGCGTTGCAGCGCTTCGACGAAACGCTGGCCGCCACGCGCGCGTTGTGCGCGACCGAACCGGCACTCCAGGACTGAGCAGGCCGCCACGCTCGCTGCGTTCGCTGCCCCCGCGGGGGCTGGGCCGGCTCGGGACGGCCGGCGCCGGCCTTACACCACCACCGGTTCGGGCTCGAGCCGGATGCCGAAGCGGCCGTAGACGCTCTCCTGGATCGCGCGCGCCAGCATCAGCACCTCGGCACCGCTGGCGCCGCCGCGGTTCACCAGCACCAGAGCCTGCTTGTCGTAGACCGCCGCGCGACCGATCGACTTGCCCTTCCAGCCGCAGGCATCGATCAGCCAGCCGGCAGCGAGCTTGTAGCTGCCGTCGGCGAGCGGGTAGTGCACGATGTGCGGGTCACGCGCGATGATGTCCCTGCACTGCTCCGCGCTGACCACCGGGTTCTTGAAGAAGCTGCCCACGTTGCCGATGTCGCGCGGGTCGGGCAGCTTGTTGCGCCGGATCGTGCACACCCAATCGAACACCGTCTGCGCGTCGGGCGACGGGTTGCCGGTCTCCGCCACTTTGCGCTCGAGGTCGAGATAGCCGAGCACCGGTGCCCAGCGCCGCGGCAAGCGCATGCGCACGCGCGTGATCAGGCTCTTGCCGGCCAGCCCGCCGAAGCCGGTGTGTTTGAACACGCTGTCGCGGTAGCTGAAGCGGCAGGCCCTGGCATCCAGCGTCACGCCGCGACCGGTGACGAGGTCCACCGCGTCGAGCGAATGGAAGCGGTCCTTCAACTCGACACCGTAGGCGCCGATGTTCTGCACCGGCGCGGCGCCGACGGTGCCCGGGATCAGTGCCAGGTTTTCCAGCCCCGGTGCGCCTTGCTGCAGCGACCACGCGACCACGTCGTGCCAGGTCTCGCCGGCGCCGGCTTCGACGATGATGGCCTGGTCGTCCTCCGACACCACACGCCGACCCATGATCTCGACACGCACCACCACACAGTCGGGGTCGCGCGACAGGATCAGGTTGCTGCCCGCGCCGAGGATCAGCTTCTTCGCACGGCCGAGTTCGGGATGGTCGACCACACGGCGCACATCGGCGTCGCTGGTCACGCGCACCAGCGTGTGTGCAATCGCTGGCAGGCCGAACGTGTTGTATGCACGCAAGGCCACCCCGCGTTCGATCGACACATGGTTGATGCCTGGGGACATGGCAGAATTTTCACCGATCCGCTGCTGATTTGAACGCCCATGCCCAGCTTCGATGCCGTCGTCGAGCCCAATCGTGTCGAGCTGCGCAACGCCATCGATCAATGCGTGCGCGAGATCGGCACGCGCTTCGACTTCAAGGGTACCAAAGCCGCCGTCGAATACGACGACGATGCGCTCACGCTGGTGGGTGACAGCGACTTTCAGATCGGCCAGGTGCGCGACATCGTGCTGGCCAAGCTG
>DATKJN010000519.1:0-2315 GCA_035543655.1 Burkholderiaceae bacterium
CGGTCGGCGGCCTTGCACATGTCGTAGATCGTCAGCAGCCCCACCTGCACCGCCGTCAGCGCTTCCATCTCGACACCGGTGCGGCCGAACGTCTCCGCTTGCGCGGTGCAGTGCACCGCGTTGGCCGCGGCATCGATTTCGAACTCCACTGCCACGCGCGTCAGCGGCAGCGGATGGCACAGCGGGATCAGCTCGGCCGTGCGCTTGGCGGCTTGAATGGCTGCGATGCGCGCGATGCCGATCACGTCGCCCTTGGCGGCGCTGCCGGCGGCGATCAGCGCCAGCGTGGTCGCTTGCATGCGAATGCTGCCGCGCGCGCGGGCGATCCGGTGCGTCTCGGCCTTGGCCGAGACGTCGACCATGTGCGCTTGGCCTTGCGGATCGAAATGCGTCAGTGGGCTGTCGGCGGGCGGCATGGTCCTGGGTCAAAAGGTCCGTTTACAAGCGAGCAACGCGACGGTGCGATCATAGGCCGGTGAACCGTTGACGCTGCGGGCGCTCCAACCGATTGCCGCATCGCCAGCCCCTCTGCGACACCGTGCGTCCCGACCACATTCGCCTCCCCTCCCCGCTGCGCGTGGGCGCGGTGCGGCGCGCCTGCGTCGCGGTGCTGTGCAGCGCGCTCTGCGTGCCTCCGGCATGGTCGCAGGTGCGCCTGCCCTCGCTCGGTGAGTCGGCGTCCGACGACGTGACCGTCGCGACCGAAAAGCGACTCGGCGAGCAGATCATGCGCGAAGTTCGACGCGATCCGGCCTACCTCGACGATCCGGTGCTGCAGGAGTACCTGCTGTCGATCTGGCAGCCGTTGGTGGCGGCAGCGCGCCAACAGGGCGACATCACGCCGGACATCGAGGCCAATTTCGCCTGGGAGGCGTTCCTGGTTCGCGACCGCAGCGTGAACGCGTTCGCCTTGCCGGGTGGCTTCGTCGGGGTGCACTTGGCCCTGATCGCGCTTACTGGGGCGGCCGACGAGCTGGCTTCGGTGCTGGCGCACGAACTCACCCACGTGACCCAGCGCCACATCGCGCGCAGCGTCACGGCGAGCAGCCGCCAGAGCCTGCTGGCGCTGGCCGGCATGATCGTCGGGCTGATCGCGGCCTCGCGCGCCAACAGCCCCGATGCCGCTCAGGCAGCGATCATGGGCAGTCAGGCCGCCGCGATCCAGGGCCAGCTCAACTTCTCGCGCGACATGGAGCGTGAGGCCGATCGCATCGGGATGTCGGTGCTCGGGCAAGCCGGTTTTGCGGCGTCGGGCATGGCGCGCATGTTCGAACGTCTCGACCACGCCAACCGGCTGGTCGACAGCGGTTCGTACCCGTATCTGCGCAGTCACCCGCTCACCACCGAGCGCGTGGCCGAGGCGCGCGCGCGCCAGAGCACCGCCGCCGGCAAGCTGGTGCGGCCCGAACATCCGTTGATGCAGGCGCGCTCACGCGTGCTGATGGATCCCACAGTGCCTGCGCGCCAGCGTCTGCAGGATCTCGACAGGTCGAGCGCCGCCAGCGCCGACGAGCGTCTCGGACTGCTCTACGCCAGCGCGTTGTCCTCGGCGCTGCTGCGCGACTTCGCGCGTGCCAACGAGGCGTTCGCCGAGGGCGAGCGGCAGGTCGCCACCGCCTCGCTGCCGGCGCGCAGCACCCGAGTCTGGGCAATGCTGGGGGTCGAACTCGCACTGACGCAGAATGATGCGCAGCTCGCCAGCAAGCGCATGTCCGCGGTGCCCGACGATGCGTCGAGGGCGCGGCTGCTGCTCGAAAGCCAGGTCGTGCTGGCGGTGAACGACGGGGCGCGGGTCAAGCGCCAGTCGGAGCTGCTGCAGTCGTGGGTCAGCGAACGCCGCAGTGACGCGCTGGCGTGGGCCATGCTGTCGTCGCTGGCCGAGCGCCAGGGGCAGGCGTTGCGTGCGGTGCGCGCGCTGGCCGAGTCGCATGCCGCCAACGGTGACCTCGGCGGCGCGATCGACCGCCTGCGTGCCGGCCAGCGGCTGGCGCGCGCCGGCAGCGCGCCGCAGGATTTCATCGAATCGTCGGTGATCGATTCGCGCCTGCGCGACCTAGAAGCTCAACGCCGCCGCTTGATGGACGAACTGCGCGCGCGCAACGGCCCCTGACCGGTGCCGAACGGCCGCTCAGGCCGTGGCCGGGGTGAACACGCGCTCGATCGCCACGTCGATCACCACCCCGGCCAGGCTGTAGATCAACGAGCCTATCAGCGCCGCGCCGAATCCGGTGACGTTGAAGCCGTCGAGGATGCTGGCGGCGACCCAGAACATCAGCGCGTTGATCACGAAGAGGAACAAGCCCAACGTGAGCAGC
>DATKJN010000520.1:0-13173 GCA_035543655.1 Burkholderiaceae bacterium
GGCGCTACTTCGACGCGCTGGCGCCGGAATCGAGCGCACTCGACGAGGCGCTGAAGCTGCTGCTCGGCGAGATCCGCACGCGGCTGAAGTATCTGTGCGACGTTGGTTTGGGGTATCTGACGCTCGATCGGCAGAGCCGCACGCTGAGCGGCGGCGAGGTGCAACGCATCAACCTCACCACCGCGCTCGGCACCTCGCTGGTCAACACGCTGTTCGTGCTCGACGAGCCGAGCATCGGCCTGCATCCGCGCGACATGAACCGCATCGTCGAGGCCATGCACCGGCTGCGCGACGCCGGCAACACCCTGGTGGTGGTGGAGCACGACCCCGCGGTGATGCTGGCCGCCGACCGCCTGATCGACATGGGTCCCGGGCCCGGCGCCCTAGGGGGGCGCATCGTGTTCGACGGCACGCCCGATGCCGCGCGCAGGGCCGACACGCTGACCGGCGCCTACCTCGGCGCTCGCAAGCATGTGGGCATCGGCATCCGCCGCTACGTCAACGACAGCACGCCGAAGCTGCTGCTCGAAGGCGCGCGTGAACACAACCTGAAGAACCTGACGGTTGCGTTTCCGTTGCAGCGGCTCACGGTGGTGACGGGTGTGTCGGGTTCCGGCAAGAGCACATTGGTGCAGGACGTGCTGGTACCGGCGCTGCTGCGCCACTTCGGCAAGGCCACTGAATCGCCCGGCGATCACGATCGTTTGCTTGGCGCCGATTGGCTCGCAGAGGCGGTGTTCGTCGACCAGAGCCCGATCGGCAAGACCGCGCGCAGCAACCCGGCGAGTTATGTCGGCGCGTTCGACGAGCTGCGCAAGCTGTTCGCCGATGCGCCGATGGCACGCGAGCGCAACTACGGCGCCGGCATGTTCAGTTTCAACGCGGGCGATGGACGCTGTCCGACCTGCGGCGGCTCGGGCTTCGAACACGTGGAGATGCAGTTCCTGTCCGACGTGTACCTGCGGTGCCCGGATTGCGACGGCACGCGCTACCGCGCCGAGATCCTCGAGGTGCGCATCGTGCGCGGCGCGCGCCAACTGTCGGTGGCCGACGTGCTCGAACTCACCGTGGCCGAAGCGTGCACGCTGTTCCGCGACGACCGCGAGGTGGTGGCGCGGCTGCAGCCGATCGTCGACGTGGGCCTGGACTACGTGCGGCTCGGCCAGCCGGTGCCCACGCTGTCGGGCGGCGAGGCGCAGCGGCTCAAGCTCGCGGGCTTTCTCGCCCAGGCCGGCGGCGGCTCGCATCAGCCGGCCGCGAAAAAGGGCACGCTGTTCCTGTTCGACGAGCCCACCACCGGGCTGCACTTCGACGACATCGCCAAGCTGATGCGCGCGCTGCGCAAGCTGCTCGAAGGCGGCCACTCCCTGATCGTGATCGAGCACAACCTCGACGTGATCCGCAACGCCGACTGGGTGGTCGATCTCGGCCCCGAGGGCGGCGATGGCGGCGGCGAGCTGGTGGCGGCCGGCACGCCGGAAGACCTGAAGGCACATGCGCATTCGCACACCGGCAAGGCCTTGCGCGACTACGAACAGTCGCTCGGTCTGGGCGAGCACGTGGCGCGCGAGGGCGTGCCGTTGCAAACCCTGGCGCGTGCGGCGCGCGCCCGGCCCGCGGCGGGCGACGACTCGATCCGCATCGTCAACGCGCGCGAGCACAACCTGAAGGCGATGACGGTCGAGGTGCCGCGCGGCAAGTTCAACGTCGTCACCGGTGTGTCCGGTTCGGGCAAGAGCACGCTGGCCTTCGACATCCTGTTCAACGAAGGGCAGCGGCGCTATCTCGAATCGCTCAACGCCTACGCGCGCAGCATCGTGCAGCCGGCGGGCCGCCCCGAGGTCGACGCAGTGTTCGGCATCCCGCCGACGGTGGCGATCGAGCAGCGGCTGTCGCGCGGCGGCCGCAAGAGCACGGTGGCCACCACCACCGAGGTGTGGCACTTCCTGCGCCTGCTGTGGGTCAAGCTCGGGCTGCAGCGCTGCGTGCACGACGGCGCCGAGGTTCGGCCGCAAAGCGTCGAAAGCATCGCGGCGCAGCTGATGCGCGACCACAAGGGCATTCACGTCGGCCTGCTGGCGCCGCTGGTGGTGGCGCGCAAGGGCGTCTACACCGACCTGGCCAAGTGGGCCAAGGCGCGCGGCCACACGCATCTGCGCGTCGACGGTGCCTTTGTGGCGGTCGACCCGTGGCCGCGTCTGGATCGCTTCAAGGAGCACACGCTCGAACTGCCCGTGGGCGACCTCGTGATCGCGCCGGAGCGCGAGGACGAGTTGCGCACGCTGCTGGCGCGTGCGCTCGAGTCCGGCAAGGGCGTGATGCACCTGCTGGTGCCGCTCGATGGCTTGGCGCACGCGATGGACAACGGCTCGCACGGCGTGCCGATCGGGGCGGGCATCGGCAGCGTGAAGGTGTTTTCGACCAAACGTGCCTGCCCGGTGTGCGGTACCAGCTACCCCGAGCCCGACCCGCGCATGTTTTCGTACAACAGCAAACACGGCTGGTGCACGGGCTGCGTGGGCACCGGGCTCGCGCTGACCCGCGATCAGCGCAAGGCCTACGACGACTCGGTGCGGCCCGACGACGACCGGGGGCGCGAGCAGAACTTTCCGTCCGAGGAGGCCGAGGTCGAAGGCGTCGGCGAACAGGCCTGCGCCGAATGCAGCGGCACGCGCCTGAATCCGGTATCGCGCTCGATCACGTTCGAAGGCCAACCGATCACCTCCGTCGCGCAGTGGGCGGTGGGTGATGTGCGCAAGTGGATCGACGGCCTGCAGCTCGCGGGCCGCGACGCCGACATCGCGCGCGACGTCGTCACCGAGATCCGCAGCCGGTTGTCGTTTCTGGAGGAAGTCGGGCTTGGCTACCTGACGCTCGACCGTGCGGCCCCGACGCTGTCCGGCGGCGAGGCCCAGCGCATCCGTCTCGCGGCGCAGCTGGGCAGCAACCTGCAAGGCGTGTGCTACGTGCTCGACGAGCCGACCATCGGCCTGCATCCGCGCGACAACCGCATCCTGCTCAACGCGCTGGCGCGCCTCGGTGACAAGGGCAACACGCTGGTGGTGGTCGAACACGACGAAGACACCATCCGGCGCGCCGACCACATCATCGACATCGGGCCCGGCGCGGGCCGCCGCGGCGGACGCCTGGTTGCGCAGGGGAGCGTGGAGGCGGTGTCGGCGAATCCCGAATCGGTGACCGGCCGCTTTCTGGCGCAGCCGCTCGCGCACCCGCTGCAGGCGCGGCGCCCGGTGCATGGCGCCAAGCCAGCGCTGCGGTTGCGCGGTGCGTCGCTGCACAACCTGCGCGACATCGACGTCAACGTGCCGCTGCAGCGGCTGGTCGCGGTGACCGGCGTGTCGGGGTCGGGCAAGAGCACGCTGGCGCGTGACGTGCTGCTGGCCAATCTTCAGGGCATGGTCGGCGTGCGCGGCAAGCTGCCGCCCTTGTTCGGTTGCCTCGAACTCGACGGATGGCAATCGGTCGACCGCGTGCTCGAGGTCGACCAGACGCCGATCGGCAAGACCCCGCGCTCGTGTCCGGCCACCTACATCGGGTTCTGGGACACGATCCGCAAGCTGTTCACCGAGACGCTCGAGGCCAAGGCACGCGGTTACGCCGCGGCGCGCTTCTCGTTCAACACCGGCAACGGCCGCTGCCCGACCTGCGAAGGCCAGGGCATGCGCACCATCGAGATGAGCTTTCTGCCCGACGTGAAGGTGCCCTGCGACCAGTGCCACGGCGCACGCTTCAACGCCGAGACGCTGGCTGTCACCTGGCGCGGCAAGAGCATCGGCGACGTGCTGCAGATGGAAGTCGACGAAGCAGTCGGCTTCTTCGCGTCGATGCCGTCGATCGCGCATCCGCTGCAGTTGCTGAAGGACGTGGGGCTCGGCTACCTCACGCTCGGCCAGCCGTCACCCACGCTGAGCGGTGGCGAGGCGCAGCGAATCAAGTTGGTGACCGAGTTGTCCAAGGTGCGCGACGACGTGACGCGGCGCGGCCAGAAGCCCCCGCACACGCTGTACGTGCTCGACGAGCCGACCGTGGGGCTGCACATGGCCGACGTCGAACGCCTCATCCGCGTGCTGCACCGCCTGGTCGACGGCGGACACAGCGTGCTGGTGATCGAGCATGACCTCGACGTGATTGCCGAGGCCGACTGGGTGATCGACCTCGGTCCCGAGGGGGGAGCGGGCGGTGGGCGCGTGGTCGCCGCGGGCGCGCCGGAAGACCTGGTGGCGCGCGGCACGCACACCGGTCGTGCACTGGATCCCGTGCTGAACCGCGAACCGGTGCGTGCCGACTGACGGTCGCGCTACATCAGTCGCGCGGTGGCGCTGCTCTGGCCGTCGGCGATCGCGCCGGCGGCGTCGGGATGGCGCACCATCAACGTCATCGCGCGGGTTTGCATCGTGATGGCGTCGTCGTGATCGCCGCAGCGGTCCAGCGTGTCGCTGGCGCGCAGCAGCACCTTGATCTCCCAGTACGGGTCGGCGGCGTGCGCCGCCACTCGCGCCGCTTCGAAGGCCATGTCGCGCGCGCAGTCGCGTGCCAGGCGGCGCTGCCGATCGGCGTCCTCGCCATCGACGGCCTCGGCGGCCTCGCACGAGAGTTCGGACAGCTCACACAGCAGCTCCACCCGCAGATCGACACCGCCGAGGGCATACGACCAGCGCAGCGACTGGTGCATGAAGTCCATCGCGGTGGGGTATGCAGACAGCGCGCGGTAGCAGCGCGCGATGCCGGCCAGTGCCTCGCTCATCGCCGAGGGCTCGAGGTGCTGTTCGGCCTCGTCGAGGCGGCGCACGGCCAGTTCGAGCGCGGTGCGCTCCGGGCCATAGGGCAACGCGGGCGCGTCATTGGGCTGCTCGTGCGGCTCTTCGTGCGTGGCGATCAACATGGTTCCCCCAATCAACCCCGGCATGCTAGGGCTGAGCCTGCTGTGGCCGTCGTCCCTGTTCGCGGGGTTGTGATGCCGCGGCACCACGATCAAGGGGTCGGTTCCCTCGGTGGTTCCCCTGGGTGACCCCGCGTTTTCTGCAATGGGGCGCCCAAGGGCCGTCGGTGACAATGCGCCGGTCTTTGTCGAGGAGCTCTCCATGCCTTCGTTTACCCGTCTGTTCACCCCGGCCGCTGTGCGCGCGCTGATCGGTCCGGCCGCGCTGCTGGCGCTGGCCCCTGCCGCTGCGCAGACCACGTTGACGCTGTCGTCGTGGGTGCCACCCGGCCACGCGCTCACCACCACGCAGGTGGAGTGGTGCGCGATGCTCGAGCAGAAGGTGCCAGGAAAGATCAAGTGCAACGCGTTGCCGCGGGCCGTGGCCGCGCCGCCCGGCACGTTCGATGCCGTGCGCAACGGCTTGGCAGACATCTCGTTCGCGGTGCACGGCTACACACCGAGCCGCTTCGTCACACCGCAACTGGCGGAGTTCCCGTTTCTCGGCAACTCGTCGGAGACGGTGTCGGTCGCGTTCCAGCGCGTCTACAACAAGTACCCGGCGTTCGCCGAAGAGCACAAGGGCGTGAAGGTGCTGGCGGCGTTCACGCATGGCCCGGGCATCGTGTTCAACACGAAGAAGCCAATCGCCAAGGTCGAGGACCTGTCGGGCCTGAAGTTCCGCGTCGGCGGTGGCATGGTCAACGAGATCTCGAAGGTGTTGGGCATGAACGTCACGCTCAAGCCCGCGCCCGAGAGCTACGAGCTGCTGTCGACCGGCGTGATGGACGGCACCCTCTTTCCCGCCGAGTCGGCCGAGAGCTTCAAGATCGAGAAGATCATCCGCCACGCCACCACGTTCCCGGGCGGGCTGTACAACACCAGCTTTGTGTTCGTGATGAACCAGGCCAAGTACGACTCGCTGCCGGCCGACGTGAAGAAGGCGATCGACGAGATGTCGGGCGAGTTCCTGTCGCGCATGGCCGGGCGGGCCTGGGACAAGGCGGACCGGCGTGGCATCGCACTGATGCAGGCCAATGGCGTGGTGTTCACGCAAGCCGACACCGCGTTCGTCAAAGCGGTGAAGGGCAAGACCGACGCGCTCGAAGACGCCTGGATCAAGGCCGCAGAAGGCCGCGGCTTGAAGGACGCGAAGAAGGTGCTGGCGGAGTTCCGCGGCGAGATCGCCAAGCTCGAGAAGTGATCCGTCGATGAACGCGGCTGCGGGCGGGCGGGCGCGTCACGACCAGGCCCTGCGGCGCCTGCTCGAGTGGTTGTGCGGCAGCTTGGCCGCGGCGGCGCTGTTTGCCATCATGATGCTCACGCTGGTCGACGTGAGCGGCCGCAAGGCGCTGAGCGAGTCGGTGCCCGGCTCGCTGGAAATGACCGAGCTGTTGATGGTGGTGGTGATCTTCGCCGGCTTGCCGTTGGTGAGCCTGGCCGGCGAGCATGTGGTGTTCGATTCGCTCGATCCCTGGCTGCCGAATTGGTTGCGACGCGCGCAGGGCCTGCTGATCGATGCCATCTCTGCGGGTGCCCTGCTCGGCCTGGCTTGGTTGATGTGGTCGATGGCCAGCCAGATGGCCGGTTATGGCGAGACCACCGCGCAACTGAAGCTGCCGAAAGCGCCGTTCGTCTATGGCATGAGCGTGCTGTGCGCGGTGACGGCTGCGGTGCATGTCCTGCTGATGCTGGCACCCGTGGCGCACCACCACATCGGCGTCGACGGCGAAGCGTCGATATGAGCGCCGCATGACCGAGGCCTTGCTCGGCTTCGCGGCGGTGTTCGTGCTGGCACTGCTGCGTCTGCCGCTGGCGTTCGCGATGGGCATCGTCGGTTTCGTCGGGCTCGGGCTGGTGCGTGGCTGGGGGCCGACCGCCGCCGGTGCCGCCCAGGTGGTGTACGAGACCGGGTTCGCCTACACGCTGAGCGTGGTGCCGCTGTTCATCCTGATGGGCAACTTCGTCGCGCGCGCCGGCTTGGCGCATGAGTTGTTCCGGCTCGCGTACTCGTTCATCGGCCACGTGCGTGGCGGGCTCGCGCACGCCACGATCCTGGCGTGCGCGGGATTCGGCGCGATCTGCGGCTCTTCGATCGCCACCGCGGCCACGATGAGCAAGGTGGCATACCCGTCGATGAAGAAGCTCGGCTATGCCGACTACCTGTCGACCGGCGTGATCGCTGCCGGTGGCACGCTCGGCATCATGATTCCGCCGTCGACCATCATGGTGATCTACGGCATCGTGACCGAAACGCACATCGGCAAGCTGTTCGCGGCCGGCGTGTTGCCGGGGCTGTTGTGCGCCGGGCTGATGATGCTGGCGGTGATGTTCATCACCGGGCGCGATCCACAGGCCGGCCCGGCTGGCGAGCGCAGCTCGTGGCGCGAGCGACTCGTGGCCCTGCGCAACATCTGGGGCGTGGCGCTGCTCGTGGTGGTGGTGCTGGGCGGCATCTATGGTGGCATCTTCACCGCCACCGAGGGCGCCGGCATCGGCGCGTCAGGCGCGTTTTTCTTCGCGCTCGCGCGGCGCGCGCTCACCTGGCGCATGCTGCGCGACGTGCTGGTGGAGAGCGCCCGCACCACCGCGATGCTGTTCACGATCCTGATCGCCGCGATGATGTTTTCGGGCTTTATCAACTTCACGTCGATGCCCAACGATCTGAAGACGTGGATCACCACGCTCGGCTTGCCACCGTTGGCGGTGATCGGCGCGATGATGCTGATCTACGTGGTGCTGGGCACCATCATGGAAGAGCTGTCGATGGTGCTGCTCACCATCCCGGTGTTCTTTCCGATCGTCACGCAGCTTGGCTTCGATCCGGTGTGGTTCGGCGTGCTGATCGTGCTGGTCGTTCAGATCGGCCTGATCTCGCCTCCTGTGGGCATGAACCTGTTCGTGCTGAACTCACTGCTCAAGGGCGTGGCGCTGAGGCAGATCTTTCGCGGTGTGTGGATCTTCGTGGCCGCTTTGATCGTCGGGCTGGCGGTCGTGCTGGAGTTTCAGCCCTTGGCGTTGTGGCTGCCGAGTTTCATGAAGTAGCGCGGACCGAAGGCTCGGTACAGCCGCCAGCCCAGCAGCACGCCGATGACGCCCGCGTAGACGAACACCTCGGCGAAGTCGCGTTTGCCGGCGCGCATCCAGAAGAAGTGCAGGATCGCCAGCATCGCGATCGCATACACCAGTCGGTGCAGCCGTTGCCACCGTCCTGCTCCGAGCGCGCGCACGACGCGGTTGAACGACGTGGCTGCCAGCGGCAGCATCAGCAGGAACGCCAGCGTGCCGACCAGGATGAACGGCCGCTTGGCGACGTCACGCAAGATGTCGCCGATATCCAGCCCCATGTCGAACACCGCATAGGCGCAGAAGTGCAGGCTCGCATAGAAGGCCGCGAACAATCCCAACATGCGTCGAAAGCGCGCCAGCGCGGTCCAGCCGGTCCATTGACGCAGCGGTGTGATGGCCAGCGTGAGGCACAAGAAGCGCAGCGTCCAGTCGCCGAGCGACCGGATCAAGGTCTCGGCCGGATTCGGCCCCAGCGCCTGCTGCAGCACAGCGACCGCCAAGCCGATGAACGGCAGCAGCGCCAGGGCAAACAGGGTCGGCTTGGCCGCCTGGTGTTGCAGGGGGCTGCGCGTGGTGGCCAAGATCACACCGAGCTCAGAACAGCTTCTTGAGGTCCATGCCGGCGTACATCGATCCCACCTGGGCCTCGTAGCCGTTGAACATCAAGGTCGGTCGCTTCTTGGCGAACAGGTCGCCATCACCGAGGCGCCGCTCGGTCGCCTGGCTCCACCGTGGATGGTCGACACGGGGATTCACGTTGGAGTAGAAACCGTACTCCTCGGGGGCTGCGAGCGACCAGCTGGTCGCGGGCTGCTGTTCAACAAAGCGGATCTTGACGATCGACTTGCCGCTCTTGAAACCGTACTTCCAAGGCACCACGAGGCGCAGCGGCGCGCCGTTCTGGTTGGGCAGCACCTGCCCATACATACCGAACGTGAGCAGTGTCAGCGCATGCATCGCTTCGTCGATGCGCAGGCCTTCGACATACGGCCACTGCAGCACCGACGATGACAGCCCGGGCATCTGCGTGCGGTCGGCCAGCGTCACGAACTGCACGAACTTGGCGTTGCCAGTGGGCTCGACGCGGCGGATCAACTCCGACAGGGAGTAGCCGACCCACGGGATCACCATCGACCAGCCCTCGACACAGCGCAGGCGGTAGATGCGCTCTTCCATGGCACCGAGTTTGAGCAACTCATCGATGCCGATCGTCATCGGCCGTTTCACCTCGCCTTCGATCGCCACGCTCCACGGCCGCGTTTTCAGCGTGTGGGCGCGCTGGGCCGGGTCGGCCTTGTCGGTGCCGAACTCGTAGAAGTTGTTGTAGCTGGTGGCCGATTCGGCGGGCGTCGGCTTGTCAAACGTGACGGCACCGGGCACGGTGCTGCGTGTGCTGGAAAGCGGTGCGGGCTTGCCGGCACCTTGCGCAACGGCCTCGCGTGTGCCCACTGCGGCCATCGCACCCAGCCCGGCCAGCAGCCGCCGCCGGCCTTCGAACACCGATCGAGGGGTGATTTCAGAGGACAGGCGATGGACGAAGCCGCATTCCTTGGGCAGCAGCATGGCGAGATCCTTGGGGTTGCTCGTTGGGTCGGGCGGTGCAGGCACAACCTTACTGCGATCTCACTCCGGCTCAGCGGCTCGCAGGCCGCCAGCCTTACCCCAGTGAGTCGTCGAACTGTGTGTCGTCGATGACCGTGCCGAAGCCGACCGTGTCGCCGAACAGGCGCAGCGAGTTCTGCGAGCGCCGCTCGCGGAAGCTCTTGCGCGAGAACAGCTTGGCCTGGGCTTCGGGCGGCAGGTCGGTGATGTTGATGACGTTCTTCGCCACCAGGGTGTCGATGACGTCCTCGAGCACCCGGACAAAATCGGCATCGAGCCGCGCAAAGCCGTCGCTCTCGCTGCTCGGTGCGCCGCCGCCCAAGAACGAGCGCACGTCGAGGTGATCCTCCGGCAGGAACTCAGAGGTGCCCGCTTCGGCCTGGCGGTGCAGGCTGACCACCTCACCCTGAGCGTTGCGACGGACGTAAGGCATGGCGGCAATATACGGCGCAGGCCGCGCGCATGGGCGTCAGGGCGCTGTGCGCGCCAAGGGAAAGCATGACATTTGGCCCGCCGGCGACGTGGCGCCGGCGCCGGCCAGAGCGTCAGCGCAGGCCAGCGATGTAGTCGGCCACCGCCTTGATCTCGCGGTCGCTCATGCGCGACGCGATGGCTGCCATGGGTACGCTGTTGGCCCGTTGACCGGAGCGGAAGCCGTTCAGTTGCGTCTCGGTGTAGTCAGCATGCTGGCCGCCAATGCGCGGATACTGCGACGGGATGCCCGCGCCGGTCGGGCTGTGGCAGCCGGCACACGCCGGCACCTGTTTGTCGGCGATGCCGCCGCGGTAGATCTTCTGGCCCAGCGTGAACAGGTCCTTGTTCTTCGCTGTACCGGGCCGCGTCTGCTTGCTGCCATAGAAGGCAGCCACGCTGCGCATGTCGGCCTCCGACAGCGGCGTGGCGAAGCCCTTCATCACCGGGTTGTTCCGCTTGCCCGACTTGAACTCCTCGAGCTGCTTGACCAGGTACTCCGGGTGCTGGCCCGCGATGATCGGGTTGGCCGGCGCTCCGCGCGAGCCATCGGCCGTGTGGCAGGCACCGCACACCTGAGTGGAGAGGGCCTGCCCCTTGGCCACGTCGACCTTGGGCGGTGCCTTGGAATCCTGGGCCAAGACGGGCAACGCCAGCGAGGCGGCCAACAACAGGGAGAAGGGCGACTTCATGCGCATGCGGTCAAACCTCGGGCGGGTGCTCAAGCGGCGGGCTCTGAACAAAACCCGCGAATTTTACAATGGCGGATGACCACGCCGGCCCCACACGTTGACCCCGCTGCCCTCGCCGCTCGCGCGTGGGCGCATTCAGCCCGTTTTCTCGTGACCGCCAGCCGGCTGCACGAGCTGCCCGAGCCGGGCCTGCCGGAGGTCGCGTTCGTCGGGCGCAGCAATGCCGGAAAGTCGTCCGCGATCAACGCGCTGGCCCGACACCGGCGCCTCGCGTTCGCATCGAAAACGCCGGGCCGCACGCAACACATCAACCTCTTCGCGCTCGGGCCCGCGGAGGCGCCCGACGCGATCTGGGTCGATTTGCCGGGCTACGGCTTTGCGGCGGTCGAGCGCGAGGCCAAGCAGCGGTGGCAAGCGGTGGTGGCCGACTACCTCGTGCAGCGTCAGCAGCTCGCCGGCCTGGTGCTGCTGATCGATGCGCGACATGGCTTCACGGCGCTCGACCGGCAACTGCTCGACTATGTGTGGCCGCGCGTGGCCAGCGGCGATGTGCGTTTGCTGGTGCTGTTGACCAAGGCCGACAAGGTCAACCGCCGAGAGGGCCAGCGCGCGCTGCTGCAGGCGCAGCAGGTGCTGGGCGAGATGGCCACTGAAGAATCCGACATCGGCGTCACCTTGTTCTCCACGCTTTCGGGTGATGGCTTGGACGACGCCGCGCAGTCCTTGCGCGAATGGACATTGACACCTTCGACATAGCGCTGCCGCACGGCGTGCAGCTGTCGTGCCGCGCCAGCGGCGCGCCCGATGCGGCCCAGCGCGTCGTGCTGCTGCACGGGTTTCCGGAGGCGGCGTTCGTCTGGGACCCGTTGCTGCGCACATTGGGCGGACTGGCGCGGTGCGTGGCGCCCAACCTGCGCGGCTATGAGCATTCGAGTGCGCCGCCCGAATTGCAGGCCTATCGCGCCAAGCACCTGGTGCAAGACATCGATGCGTTGATCGAATCGCTGGGCGGGCGCATCGACGTGCTGGTGGCCCACGATTGGGGCGGCGGCGTGGCCTGGAACCTGGCCGCCTTGAGACCCGAGCGCCTGGGCGCGCTGGTGATCGTCAATTCGCCGCATCCCGGAGCCCTGCTGCGCGAACTGCGTGACAGTCCAGCGCAACGCGCGGCCAGTGCCTACATGGATCAGCTGGTCGAGCCCGACGCCGCCGCCCGGCTGGTCGCGAACGACTTTGCGCCGTTGTGGGCTTCGTTGCAGCGCGGCGGGCCAGCGGCCTGGCTCGACGATGCCTTGCGCGCACGTTATCGCGCCGTGTGGTCTCGCGGCCTGGAGGGTGCCCTCAACTATTACCGCGCATCGCCGCTGCGGCCCGGTGCGCCCGACCTGCAGCGCCTGGAACTGCCGGACTCGGTGGTGCGGGTGCGGGTGCCCACGACCGTCTTGTGGGGCATGAACGACCACGCGCTGTTGCCCGGCCTGCTCGATGGACTCGAGCAGTGGGTGTCGTCGCTGCGTGTGCAACGTGTGCCCGACGCGTCGCATTGGATCGTGCACGAACAGCCAGAGGTCGTGCACGACGCGATCGTCGCGGCGCTGCGCGGCGTGGGTTAGCCCATCAACCGAACAGCGTGGGTCCGGGGTCGCGCGACAGGCGGCCGACGCGGCCGCTTGCGTCGTGCACCAGCGAACGCGGACTCATGGTGCGGGCGAGACCGGCTTGGGCCAGGCGCTCGAGGGCGGCCGGCCGCAGTGCCCAATGGCGCGACTCGTTCGCATCGAGCAACAACAACGGACCCGGGTTGGGGGCACGCCACAAAATGAGTCCACGGCGCCAGAGCCCGCGCATGAACAGCGTCAGCCACGAGCCCGCCCGCCATGCAACAAACGGATCCGCCGGCGCGGCGTCGGCGTCGCGACGCAGCGGGGCGGGCTGGCTCTCGAGCCCGCCGCCATCGAGCGCCTGCGGAACCGTGGGCACGTACCCAGGTTCGTCTGCCCGCACGCTGGCGCCGAGGCCGGCAATGTCGGCGCCTGCCGCCGCCACCGCGCGTGCAAAACGCTGACGCTCGAGCACGACCAGTCGGTCGGCCGCGGACTGAAACGGCCGCGCATCGTTGCCTGTGCCTTGTCTGACCAACTGCTCGACGAGGGCCTGGGCGAAGTCGAGGTTGCTCTTCACATCGCCCACTGCCCGCGTCTGGACCAGGAACGCCAACTGGTCCATGAAGCGCCACACCGGGTGCATGGCGTCGTCGATCAACGACGGTTCGGTGAGCGTCTGGCGAAGCACTGCGGGGTACAGGCGCGATAGCAGCGGCAAGCTCTCCCGCGGCAGCCGACGGTCGGACAAGATGGCGTCGTACAGGTCGGACAGGCGCTCGATGGTGCGTTGTTCCCG
>DATKJN010000521.1:0-2192 GCA_035543655.1 Burkholderiaceae bacterium
TGCTTCACCACCGGCCGCGGTTCGGCGTACGGCTGTGCGCCGAGCCCGAGCCTGAAGCTGTCGACCAACAGCGCGCTGTGGCGCAAGCAGCAGGACGACATCGACATCGATTGCGGCGGCATCATCGACGGCGGCGACACCATCGACACCGTGGGCGAGCGCATCTTCCAGTTGATGCTCGCCACCGCGTCGGGTCAGAAGACCAAGAGCGAGCTGCACGGCTACGGGCAGAACGAGTTCGTGCCCTGGCAGCTCGGCGCGGTGATGTGAAGCGCCGCCTGAGCGGCGCGCAATCTCAGACGTCGAGCACCGCCGGCACCGTGGGCAGCGGACCCACGTGGTGCAGCAGCTTCTGCAACTCCGAGGCGGGTACGGGCCGGCCGAACAGATAGCCCTGTCCGAAGTCGACGCGCAAGTCGGCCAGGAACGCGCGTTGCGCCACGGTTTCGATGCCCTCGGCCACCACGCGCAATCCAAGCGCATGGGCCATCGACGCGATGGCGGTCACGATGGCGGCATCACTCTCGTTGCCGGGCAGTTCGCGCACGAAGCCGCGGTCGATCTTGAGTTTGTCGATCGGCAGCCGGCGCAGGTATGCGAGCGACGACAGGCCGGTGCCGAAGTCGTCGATCGCCACCCGCACGCCGAGGCTGCGCAGGCTCACCAGCGTGCGCACCGCGACGTCATGGTCGTCGACCAGCGAATGTTCGGTGATCTCGATTTCCAGCCGCGACGGATCGGCGCCGCTCGACTTGAGCGCGCGCGACACCTGCTCCAGCAGCAGGCCATCGCGCAGCTGCCGCGCCGACGCATTGACTGCCACATAGAAGTCGCCGAAGCCCTCGGCCTCCCAGCTGGCGATCTGCCGCGTGGCGAGTTCGAGCACGTGGCGGCCGAGCTCGACGATCAGCCCCGAGCTCTCGGCGACCGGGATGAACGTGGCCGGGCCGATCAGGCCGCGCTGCGGATGCTGCCAGCGCACCAGCGCTTCCACGCCCACCATGCCGCGGCTTGCCATGTCGATGATCGGCTGGTACACCAGCGTGAACTCGCGGTTGGCGAGCGCGCGCGACAGCTCCGACTCGATGCGCAGTCGTTCGCGCGATGCATCGGTCATCTGTTCGTCGTACACCGCCACCGCGTTCTTGCCGGCATGCTTGGCGCTGTACATCGCGGCGTCGGCGGCGCCGAGCAGTTCGCTCTCCGTCTTGGCGTCGCGCGGGAACTCGGCGATGCCTGCGCTGCCGCGCACCTGGATTTCGAAGCCGCCGGCCTGCACCGACGACGACAGCGCCAATTGCGCCGCAGCGCCGGCCTGGCGCGACGGTTCGGGCGTGCCATCGGTGTCGAACACGACGATGAATTCGTCGCCGCCGAAGCGGAACGCCTGGTTGCCGGCCCGCAGCGTCTCGCTCAGGCGCCGTGCCAGCGTGCGCAGCACCTCGTCACCCGCGGCATGGCCGAGCGAATCGTTGATGGTGCTGAAGTCATCGAGGTCGAGCAGCACCACGCCGAATCCTTGGCCCGTGCTGGCCTGGCGCGCGATGCAAGCCTGCAACTGCTCCTTGGCGGCGCGGCGATTGTGCAGGCCGGTCACCGGATCCACGTAGGCCAGCTCGTGCAGCTGCGCCTCGGTGCGATCGATCGCGCGCCGCACGCCACGCGCCAGCAGGTACGCCATGGCCAGCGCGACCAACGCCGCGCCGAGCGAGGTCAGCGCGAAGATGCCCGACTCGCGGTGCAGCGATCTCACGCCCAGGGTGACCTCCACGTGGCCGAGCAATCGCGTGTCATGCACGATCGGCGCACGCACGTGCAGGTGGTCGCTGTCCCATTGCACCGCGCTGCTGCTGCGGCCGCCGGGCCAGCTCACGGCGTCGCCGGCGCTGTGCTGGTAGCTCGCGAAGACGGCGCCATCGAGACCGCGTGCCGCGGCGGCAGTGAAGTCGGGCGATGCCTTCAGAAACCCCAACACCTCGGTGGCGGTGTTGGCGTCGCCGAACATCAGCGCGGCCGACAGGCCGTCGGCGGTGATGCGCGCCTGCACCAGTGCGGCATCGGCCATCTCGCTGCGCCGCGACGCGTAGTGGTAGGAGTTGAAGATCACCGCAGCGACCAGCAGAGCGAGCGTGGCCGCGCCCATCGCCGCGCGCGTCAGCCGCGCGCCGAGGCGTTCGCGCTGCGGTTTGGCC
>DATKJN010000522.1:0-2659 GCA_035543655.1 Burkholderiaceae bacterium
GGCTGCGCCGGTGTCGAGCAGAAGGGCCGCGAGGCCTGGGTGTCGCCCGGTGAGTGGAGCATCTACGACACCACCGACACCTATGCGGTGAGCAACCCGAGCCGCGTCGAGCACTTGATCGTGATGGTGCCCAAGGCCCATCTCGCCGAGCGCGGCCTGGTGATCGACGAACTGATGGCGCGCCGGCTCGGCGGCCAGGGCGGCATCGCGCGCGTGGCGCTGGAGACGATGCGCAGCGCATGGCGCGAGCTGCCGAGCATGAACCCGGACGCGGCGCAGTCGCTCGGCGACGTGATCACGCAGTGCGTGCACCTGTCGCTGCTCGACCTCGCCGGCCGCGGCACCGCGCTGACGCAGCGCGAGACCTTGCGCGAGCGCATCAAGCAGCACGTGATGCGCCACCTGGCCGACCCCGATCTGTCGGTGGAGCAGATCGCGCGTGCGCTCAACGTGAGCCGACGCCACCTGTACAACGCGTTCGCCGACGAGCCCGATGGCGTGGCCGGCTTCTTGCTCGCGCGACGCATCGAGGCCTGTCGGTTGGCATTCGACGACCCCAAGCTGGCCGATCGCTCGATCACCGAGATCGCGCTGGCGTTCGGCTTCTCGAATCCGGCGCACTTCAGCCGCGTGTTCCGCAGCCACAGCGGCGTGTCGCCGAGCGCCTACCGGCAGGCGGTCACGCAGACGGCGCGCGCCGCACGCATCGCGTAGAGCGCGGCGGCTGCGCCGCTACACGCCGAGCGCGGCGCGCAATTCTGCGCCGGAGCGCGCGCGCGGGTCCGACGGCCATGCGCGCACCAATTCGCTGATGCGTTCGTTCACTGGCGCGGCCGTGCCATGCCGCCGTGCGAGGCGCACCACCTCGCCGCACAGCGCGTCGATCTCGGTGGCGCGGCCGTGCGCGAGGTCGTCGGCCATGCTGGTGCGTGCCTTGGCATCGATGCGCAGCATGCGCGCCGCCAGCACGCGGAAGATCGCGGTCGGCAGGCGCAGCGCGCTCGGCAGCGCCGCCGGTGGCAGCGGCGTGAGCTTGGCCGGCGTGATGCCCGCGGCGCGCAGCGCGGCAAGCGCCTCGTCGATCAGCGCCGCCATGCACAGCCGGTACTCGCGCTGAAGCAGCTGCGCGCGCAGCGGCAGGCCCGACAGCGCGTTGACCGCGTTGTTCAGGTTGAGCAGCAGCTTGCCCCACTGCAGCGGCGCGAGGTTGGCATGCAGTTGCAACGGCACGCCGCCTTGCGCGAAGCGAGGCTGCCACTGGCGCAACAGCGCGTGGTCCTGTGCCGCGAGCACACCGCTGGTGCCCCGGTGGTAGTGGCCGGGTGCCAGCTCGGCGATGTTGAACGGCACCATGCCGGCGCGCACGGCGAGCGCCGGCGCCGCGGCCTGCGCGGTGGCGGCGTTGGACACGCCGTTTTGCATCGACACCACCGGCGTGCCGGGGGACAGCCAACGTGCCAGTTCGGCCGCTGCGCTCGATGTGGCGCCGCTTTTCACGCACAACAACACCAGCGACGGCGCGGCCACGCCATCGGCCGACGCGCGCAGGTCGAGCGCATGCGCAGGCAACTGCCGCAGGCCCCCTTCCAGGTCGGTGAGCTTCAGGCCGTGGGCGCGCAATGCGTCGAGCACACGCGGTCGTCCAACGAAGGTGACCGGCACGCCGACCGCTTGCAGGCAGCCGCCGATCCAGCAGCCGACCGCACCCGCGCCCATCACCAGCACGCGGGACTTGTCAGTGTGGGAGTGCGGGCCTTCGGACCCGCGGGAGCTCATCGTGTGGGGGAAGCCGCCAGGTCGCGCAGGTGCGTGGGACCGGCGCGGCGTTCGATCTCGGCCAGCATGTCCTGGCCCCAGCCGAGCATGAACAGCCACTCACCGACCACGAACATCGGCCCCACCAGCAGGCCGACCACGTCGTCGACGAAGGCGGGCTTGCGACCCTCGTAGTAATGGCCGACGAACTGGATGACCCAGCCGAGCACGAACGCACCCACGCCCCACGACAGCCAGTGCACCAGCAGCATCGGGGCGAAGGGGTGGGCAAGCGCGATCAGCAGCGCGTTGACCACGCTGGTGGCCACGCCGAGCACGAGGTTGCCGCGCGTCAGGTACCACACGGTGGACAGCGCCCACACGAGCCAGGCCAGCGTGATGCCGAAGACCGAGAAGCGCGCCAGCAGGATGCCGATCGCGAACACGATCAGCGGAATGCCCACGAAGTGGGTGACGATGTTGCGCTTGTCGCGGTGGTACATCGCGTACTGCGCCATCAGGTCCAAGGCGGGGCGGAAAGGGCTGGCGGCCATGGCTTGTCTCCAGTCGGCGGGCCTCCTCAAGGCCCGGCGATGGGTCATTGTGCATCGGCTCGCGGAACAATTGTGCGGACGTCTTGCACAGGATGGGCCAACGTCCCGCGCGCCCGGCACCCGAGCGCCAGCCCATTTCAAGCCATCCGACTGCTGTGGCGATCGAGCGCTCGCCCATAAAATCGCGCTCCCGTTGAAGCGAGCCCCCGATGAGCATCAAGAGCGACCGATGGATCCGCCGCATGGCCAGCGAGCACGGCATGATCGAGCCGTTCGAGCCCGGCCAGGTGCGCCAGACCGCCGACGGGCAGCGCATCGTCAGCTACGGCACGTCGAGCTACGGCTACGAC
>DATKJN010000523.1:0-3236 GCA_035543655.1 Burkholderiaceae bacterium
GAGCGAGTCGGTCGCTCCGATCGTCTACCGCGTACGCGACGATTCATGGGCCATCCCCACAACGAAAGGCCCGACTGTAGCGCTCGAGGGTCGTGTAGGCGCTGCGAGTGCGCCTGCCGCGGAACGGCGCACCGACGACCGCAACAGAACGACGCCGCGCTACCGGGCTTCGGTGAGCGCGCGCAGCTTCACGAATGCCAGACCGGCCATCACCGCATCATTGAGCGCGTCGTGCGCCTCGCGGGTTGGCATCTCGAGTGCCTTCATCATCGTCGCGAAACGCAGGTCGATGGTGCCGCCGCGTTCGTGCGGCGGCAGTTGGCGGTTCTTCCAGTCGTAGTACATCGACGAGACCTCGACCATCGGTTGCGGCAGCCGCACGCCCAGCAGCGGCCAGATCTCGCGGTTGAGCATCGCCACGTCGAACTCGAGGTAGTAGCCGACCAGCGGTCGTGCGCCGATGAACGCGAGCAGCCGGCGCATCGCCTGTTCGGGGTCGAGTCCCTGCGCCAGATCCTGCTCGCGCAGTTGATGCACGCGCACGCTCGCACCTTGGAGCTTGCGCTCGGGGCGCACCAGGAGCTCCAGACGCTGGCTGGTCAACAGCCGGTTGCCAGCGATGCGCACGGCGGCGACCGAGACGATCTGATCGCGCCGGATGTCCAGGCCCGTCGTCTCACAGTCGATCGTCACCCACTCGTCGGGCGGCGGCGTGTCATACATGAAGGCGAAGTCGGGGTCGGCCAGGTGGTACAGCAGCCAGCGCCGGCGTATCGCGTCGACCGCGCTCACTTCACGCGCCTTCGAGGTGGAACTGGTGCCGCACCAGCGCCTTGAATCGCTTGACGATGGCCAGCGCGTCCTTCAGCAGGTCGCGCTCCAGGCTGCTCAGCTTGTCGGTCGGCACGCCGCCGCTCACCGGCCTGCCGGTGTCGATCTCGGCCAGACCGGCCTTGAGCTTCATGCCCATCAGGATGTGCAGGCTGTCGGTCAGGTCGCGCGCCAGCTCGGCAGGCAGGCAGCCGGCGGCCACCAGCGCATCGAGCCGTGCCGGCGTGCCGGTGGCGTGCACATGCTCGCGCAAGGCCAGACTGCGCACGCCGTGCACGATCGGAAAGATGCCGGCCTTCTTCAAGTCGAGCGTCTGGCGGTCTGCCTCGCCGATCAGCAGCAGCCGGTTCCACCAGCCGCCGGCCGCATCGGGAAACGAGTCGATCGCGGCAGCGAAGCGGCCAAGCAACGCGTCGTCGGACGAAACCAGCGCATCCACCTCGGCGCGCACGCGTTCGAGCAGCCCTGCGTCGCCGGCCACCGGATGGGCGTCGATGAAGATCGCCAGCGCCATCAGCCCTTCGGGGTCGGGCTGCAGCAGCCAACGGCGCACGGTGGCTGCGAAGTCGCCCGCGCGGCGGCGCCAAGCGGGGTTGCTGAGCATGATGCCGCCGGGGCAGTCGGGGTAGCCGAAGTCGCGCAGTGCGGCCGAGAAGCGTGCACAGGCCGCGGCCACCTCGTCGTCGGGCGTGACGGCGTCGTCGCGCAGCACCAGGCCGTTGTCCTGGTCGGTCTTGAGCAATTGCTCGGCGCGCCCTTCGCTGCCCATCACGAACAGGCAGCTCTCGGCCTGCAGCGCCGCAGGCGCCACCAGCTGCCAGGCGCGCTCGAACAACTTCGCGTTCAAAGCCTGCACCAGGCGGCCGATCTGGCCCACGCGCGTGCCGCCGTGGTACAGCAGTGCGATAAAGCGCGTGATGCGCTGCGCCTGCACCTTCAGCGCCGCCAGGTCTTGCGCCTGCACCACCTGCAGCGTGATGAGGTAGGAGTTGTTGGACAGGAAGCTCAGCAGGTCGAGTTGCTCGAGCAGCCCGACGATGCGCGCGCCGTCGGCGACCACCAGGCGGTGAACCTGGTGCTGGATCATCGTTGCCAGCGCGTCGAACAGCGGCGCATCGGGCGCGATCGTCGCCAGCGGAAAGGTCGCGAAGTCACGCACCGCCAGCGTGTCGAGCGAGCGCGCGTCGGCCACCGCGCGCTGCAACCCGGTGTTGGTGAAGATGCCGAGCCGCTCGCCGTCGCGCACCAGCACGCTGCTGGTGTGCCGCGCCTGCATCAGCGCGGCCACCGCAACGATGCCGCACGTGCCGTCGACCTCGTGCGCCGGGCGCAGGAACGCTTCGGACACGCGCGACTGCGTGAGCGCAAGCATTTCGCGCTGGCTGTGGCGCTCGGCGAGCGCACCGAGCTTGATCGACAGGTCGGAGAACAACAGCGAGCCGAAGGTCGCGTTGCCGGAGATGAGTGCATGGACCGCGGCTTTTGCCAGCTGGTAGGCCACCACCTCCTCGGCGGCGACGAAGCGGCTGCTCGCGCGCCCCGTGACCAACGAGCGGCCGTCGAAACAGTCGCCCGGTGCGTAGCTCGCCACCTGCTCGTCACCATCGAACTGCGTCACGTAGCCCTTGATCAGCACGAACAGGTGGGTCGGCTCGATGCCGGGGTCGAGCAAGGTCTCGCCGGCGCGGAAGTAGGCGATGTCGACGTTGTCGCGCACCGCGCGCTGCTCGGTGGCATCCAGGCAATCGAAAGGCGATGCGGTGAAGTCGAAGGCGTTGGGCATGGCGCAATCCGGCGCAACCTGCGCAGAATAGCCAATGGCGTCTCGCGCCGCACCCTCGCCCATGCCGGCCGAACACCGCAAGGTGATCTTTGCGTCGAGCCTGGGCGCATTGTTCGAGTGGTACGACTTCTACCTCTACGGCGCGCTCGCGCCGCTGCTGGCCGCGACGTTTTTTGCCGATGCGGGACCGGCGCTCGGCCTGGTGGCCGCACTGCTCACGCTGGCGGCCGGATTCCTGGTGCGGCCGATCGGCGCGCTCTACTTCGGGCGCCTGGGCGACTTGATCGGGCGCAAGTACACCTTTCTGGTCACGCTGCTGCTGATGGGCGCGGCCACGTTCCTGATCGGCCTGCTGCCGGGATACGCCATGCTCGGCGCGGCGGCGCCGGCGGCGTTGGTGCTGTTGCGACTGGCGCAGGGGCTGGCGATCGGCGGCGAGTACGGCGGCGTCGTGACCTACGTCGCCGAGCACGCGCCGCGCAACCGGCGCGGCTTGTACACCGGCTGGATCCAGACCACCGCGTCGCTCGGCCTGCTGCTGGCCCTGGCAGTGATCGTCGGTGTGCGAGCTGCGCTGGGCGAAACGGTGTTCGCCGGCTGGGGCTGGCGCATCCCGTTCCTG
>DATKJN010000524.1:0-2388 GCA_035543655.1 Burkholderiaceae bacterium
ATAGGCGAAAAATGCAAAACACCGTCGTGATCCTCGGCACAGGCGGCACGATCGCCGGCGTGGCCGCCGAAGGGGCCAGCGATCTCAGCTACCAGGCGGCACAGTTGAGCATCGATGCGCTCGTCAAGGCAGTGCCCGAACTGCGCGACGTGCCGCTCGAGACCGAGCAGGTGGCCCAGGTCGACAGCAAGGACATGACGCACGCGATCTGGCAGACGCTGACGCATCGCGTGCTGCACCACTTGCTGCGCGACGAGGTGCAGGGCATCGTCGTCACGCATGGCACCGACACGATGGAAGAGACCGCGTACCTGGTGCACCGCGTGTTGGCCCCAAACAAGCCGGTGGTGTTCACCGGTGCGATGCGGCCGGCCAGCTCCCGCCAGTCCGACGGGCCCGACAACCTGGTTCATGCCGTGGCGGTGGCGCAGGAACCCGGCGCGCATGGCGCGCTGGTGGTGATGGCCGGCACGGTGCACAGCGCCATCGACGTTCGCAAGGCGCACGCGCACCGGCTCGATGCTTTCAGCTCGGGCGACGTCGGACCGCTGGGCCGCTTCGAGGACGGCGCCCTGCACCGATTGCGCGCCTGGCCGACCGGCGATGCGATGGGAGTGGCGGTGATCGATCCCGAGCCGGGCAGCTGGCCATCGGTGGAGATCGTCACCAGCCACGCCGGTTCGAGCGCCACGCTCGTCGATGCGCTGGCCCGTGCCGGCACCAAGGGGCTGGTGATCGCCGCCACGGGCAACGGCACCGTGCACGAAGCCATCGAACAGAGCGTGCAGCGCGCCGCCTGGTCGGGCATGGTGGTGCTGCGTGCCACGCGCTCTGGCGACGGCGCCATCCTCGACGCGCCCAATGGCAATGGCCAGTCCGGTGGCGCCGTGTGGCCCGCCGCCGGCGCGCTGACGCCGGCGAAGGCCCGGGTGGAGCTGATGCTGCGCTTGATGGCGCGCCAGCCGAGCGGCTGACACGCCATTCGGAGATCAGACGACCGTCAGCGAGACGTCGACGTTGCCGCGCGTCGCGTTCGAATAGGGGCACACCTCGTGCGCCGCCTTCACCAGCGCCTCGGCGGCGGCTTTGTCCATGCCGGGCACGTTGATCGCCATCGCCACCGCGATGCCGAACGCGCCGGGCTTGCCGGCCAGCGGCCCGATCGACACGTCGCTCTTGATCGACACGCTGGCGGGCAGGCTGACCTTCTGGCGCGCCGCCACGGCCTTCATCGCGCCGATGAAGCAGGCGGAGTAGCCCGACGCGAACAACTGCTCGGGGTTGGTGCCTGGGCCGTCGTCGCCACCCAGCGCCTTGGGTGTGGACAGCTGCAGCTCGACGCGGCCGTCGGACGACTTGGTCGTGCCGGTGCGCCCGCCAGTCGACGTGGCTTGTGCGGTATAGATTGCTCTTTCGATGGCCATGGTGGTCTTCCTTTCGTTGATGGATGGGCGAGGCGCGCTGCTCTGCGGTCAGGCCTGGCGCGCGGTGGAGTCGGTGATCTGGCCGCGCAGCGCCTTGAGCCGCGCTGTGAGTGCCGCCAGTTCGTCGAGCGCGCAGCCCGATGCGCAAGCCATGCTCTCGGGAACCGCCATCGCCCTCGACTTGAGCGCACGACCGACCGGCGTGAGTTGCAGCAGCACACGGCGTTCGTCGGCGGTGTCGCGCAAGCGGCGCACCAGATCCGACGCTTCGAGGCGCTTGAGCAGCGGCGTCAAGGTGCCGGAGTCCAGGGCGACCCGCTCGCCGAGTTGCGACACCGTGATGCCATCTGCCTCCCAAAGGACCAGCATCACCAGGTACTGCGGATAGGTGAGGCCGAGCGGATCGAGCAGCGGCTTGTAGAACTTGGTCATCGCCAACGATGCCGAATAGAGCGCAAAGCACAGCTGGTGGTCCAGCTTCAGCCAGTCGGCGCGGATCGGGGCGGTGGGGCGTGGGCGCGGCATGGGTGCAAATATAACTGGCAATTTAATTGCACACAATTTAAATGGTCATTGCCTGCACGACCAGATGGTCGCGCGGGCCAGGCAAGGAAAAGGAAGGGCCGGCCGCGCCGGTGGTATCAGGCGACGAGACGACCGTCTTCGTCGTAGCCGGTGTCGCCAGACTTGCGGCGATCGGCGCCCACGAACGGCATCGATTGCGTGCGGCGCTCCTCGGCGTGCACCAGCTTGAGCGTGCGGGGCGCGAATGTTTCCCAGCGCGGCTTGCGCGAGACGGATATCACGGCATCGACGGCAAGCCAGAGAATCGAAACGCCCACACCCACCAGGGCGACGAGGTAAACAGCTGACACGGTTGTCTCTCCAAATTGTGGGTGGCCGGTTGCACGACGCGCCATGCAGCGCGCCACCTAGCTTCGGACGCCGGGGCAGCCTTCTTGAG
>DATKJN010000525.1:0-2722 GCA_035543655.1 Burkholderiaceae bacterium
CAGCGGCACGACGCCGCCGTGCGCGGCCATGCCGTTGGCCATCGCGCCCATCACGTGCTCGCGCACGCCGCAGTGCACGTAGGGGCCGCTGCGGTCTTGCGCCGTGAAGGCGCTCAGGCGGCGCTTGTGGTTGGTGGGTGCCTCGAGGTCGGCGCAAGCGACCATGCGTTCGGGCATGCGACCCACGAGCTCGTCGTTGATCTCGGCAGAGATGAAGATGCCGCTCGCCAATGGCGCGCGATCGATCGCGCTGCGTTTGTACTCGTGCAGCACGTCGCGCCAGCCTTCGGGTAACTCGCCGGCGACGACGCGTTCGAACTCGGCGCGTTGCGCCGGCGGCAGCGCCGCCACGCGAGCGCGCCAGCTCTCGCGCTCGGCGCGGCCGCGGCTGCCCGCGTTGCGCCAGCCGGCCAGCACGTCGGCGGGGATCTCGAACGGCGGCGACCTCCAGCCCAGCTGCTCGCGCGCCGCGGCGGCGTCCTCGGGGAACAGCTTCGCGCTGTGACCACCGCGCTGGCCCTGCAGCCGTGCGATGCCTTTCGCGATCACCGTGCGGCAAGCGATCAGCGACGGCCGCGGGTCGGCCTTGGCAGCGCCGATCGCCACCGACACGGCCTCGAGATCGTGTCCGTCGACCTCAACGACGTGCCAGCCGGCGACGCGAAAGCGTGCAGCGACATCCTCACTGATGGAGAGATCGGTCGCACCGTCGTCGGTGATGCGGTTGTCGTCCCACAGCAAGGTCAGCTTGCCCAGCCGCAGGTGTCCGGCCAGCGAGACCATCTCCTGGCCGATGCCCTCCTGCAGGCAGCCATCGCCGACGAACGCGTAGGTGCGGTGGTCGACCACTTCAGAACCGAAGCGCGCGTTGAGATAGGCCTCGGCCACCGCCATGCCGAAGGCGTTGGCGATGCCCTGGCCAAGCGGGCCGGTGGTCACCTCGATGCCCGAGGCGATGTCGAACTCCGGATGGCCTTCGCAGCGCGAGCCGAAGTCGCGGAAGGTGCTCACCTGCGCTTTGCCGATGCGCTCGTAGCCGCTCAAGTGCAGCAGCGCATACAGCAGCATGGAGCCGTGGCCGTTGGACAGCACCACGCGATCGCGGTCGGGCCAGGTCGGGTCGGCGGCATCGAATTTCAGGTGGCGCGTGTACAGCGCGGTGGCGATCTCGGCCATGCCGAGCGGCACGCCCTGGTGGCCTTCGCCGGCGCGCACGATGGCGTCGATGGCGAGAAAGCGGATAGCGTGGGCCAGCCGATTTGCAAGAGGTTCGGCAGAGGGTTCAGTCATGACAGCTTTCGTCGAAACGCATCAACCCAACCAGCCCTTGATGCGTGTCCCAAGCGCCTCGCGGCTGATGCCGTAGCGGTCGTGCAGCGTGGGCAGCGCGCCGGCGTCGAGGAACGCATCGGGCAACCCGGCCAGCTCGAAGCCCGCGGGTTGCACACGATGGCGCAACAACGCGCTCGCCACCGCTTCGCCGAGGCCACCGATCACCGAGTGGTTCTCGGCCACCACCACCAGGCGGTGCTTGTAGCGCACGGCGTCGATGATCGCGGCTTCGTCCAACGGCTTGATGGTCGGGCAATGCAATACCGCCACACCCACCTTGTCGGCCGCGAGGTCCTGTGCGACCTCGAGCGCGCGCATCGTCAGCAGACCGCTGGAGATCACCAGCACGTCAGCACCTTCGCGCAGCAGCTTGGCCTTGCCGAGCTCGAATCGGTAGCCTTCGATCTCGTCGAGCACCAGCGGCACCTGGCCGCGCAGCAGGCGCATGTACACCGGGCCCTTGTGCGCCGCGATCTGCGGCACGGCCTGCTCGATGTCGAGCGCGTCGCACGGGTCGACGATCGTCAGGCCGGGGATGCCGCGCATCATCGCGATGTCTTCGGTCGCCTGGTGGCTCGGCCCGTAGCCGGTGGTCAGGCCGGGCAGCGCGCAGCAGATCTTGACGTTGAGGTTTTCCTCGGCGATCACCTGGTGGATGAAGTCGTAGGCGCGGCGCGTGCCGAACACGGCATACGTGGTGGCGAACGGCACCAGGCCTTCCTTGGCCATGCCGCCGGCGGCGGCCATCAACAGCTGCTCGGCCATGCCCATCTGGAAGAACCGATCCGGATAGGCCTGCGCGAACAGGTGCAGGTCGGTGTACTTGGCGAGGTCGGCGGTCAGGCCGACGATCTCCGGCCGTGTGGCCGCGTACTCGACCAGTGCCTTGCCGAACGGCGCCGCTTTGACGCGCTGCCCTTCGGAGGCGATCGACGCGATCATCGCCGAGGTGGTCAGGCGCGGCTTCTTCTCTGCAACTGGCGTGTTCATTGGATCTCCTTCGTGCTGCGCACTTCGGTATTCGCCTTGGGAGCGGCCCGGCGGCTCATGCCGGGGCTCCTTCGGGTTGCATGTAAGGCTGCGACTGGTCCAGCACCGCGAGGGCTTGCTGCCACTCGGGTGGATCGACGCGGATGAAGTGGTTCTTGTCGCGCGTCTCGAGGAAAGGCACGCCCTTGCCCATCAGCGTGTCGAACAGGATCACGCGCGGCTTGGATTCCTTCAGCACACGCGCTTTCTCGAAGGCGTCGAACACCGCGGCCAAGTCGTTGCCGTTGACTCGCTGCACGTGCCAGCCGAACGCAGCCCATTTATCAACGAGCGGCTCGAAGCCGAGCACCTTGCCCGACGGGCCATCGGCCTGCTGGTTGTTGATGTCGACCAGGCAGAT
>DATKJN010000526.1:0-2854 GCA_035543655.1 Burkholderiaceae bacterium
GAAGCGCCAATTGGGCACCAGCGAGGTCGAGCCGTCGAGCAGCACGTCGGACAGCCGCTGCGTCAGCGGCTGCCCATCGGGCGTCACGCGTTGGTCCCGGAAGAGATAGCGCTGCGCGATGCCCAGTCGCAGCGTCTCGACCCCGGTGTTGGTGTCCAGCCAGCGGGTGGTTGCGCCCGCCGTCAGCTGGTGTCCATCGGAAACCCGGTCGTACCCCGAGAACAGGTTGTCCGAGTAAACCGAGATGGTGTTGAAGTCGATCGGACCGGTATCGAAGATGGGCAATGCGGATTGGTCGCGAAACGGCGTGTTGACATAAAACAGGCGTGGCTCGAGCGTCTGCAGCTGCGCTCGGCCGAACCAGTTGCTGTCGCGCTCGAACACGGCTCCGGTGTCGATGCTGAAGGTGGGCACCGTGCGGCTTGCGCGCGTGCTGCCATCGACCATCGGCTGGTCGAGTGAGTAACTCGCGCTGTTCACGGTCACCTTCGGCCGCACGTAGAACGCCGGTGTCTCGAACAGCCGCGACACGCTGGCCACCGCGTGCGCGCGCCAGCCATTGGGGAAAGTTGTGTTGGGCAGTCCATCGGCACGCGTGAATCGATTGATTTCCGAATCCACGCCAAGGCGCATGCCCAGCGGGAGCTCGCTGTCCAGGCCGACCCCCATTTGCACGCTGCGGTCGTATGGCGCCAGGATCTCGCTGCCCGGCTCATTGGCGCGGAGCACCTGCCAGCGTTGCGTGCCGACGAACCATGTGGCATCGAAGCTGGAGCGATCGAAGCGCTGGTCGACGCGCGCATTCAACGGCAGCAGCCGCGGGGTGAACGAACGGATCTGGCGCGAGAAGTCCTTCCAGTAGTCGTCATCCGACACGCGGATGCCGCTGCCGCCATAGTGGATGTCATGGCGCATGGTGCCGTCGTGCGTGACGTCGGCGAGCCAGCGGTCGCGCCCGGCCACCCGGTCACCCGGCAGCGCGTTCACGTCGATGCGGCCCACATCGCTGGGCTCGAGGTAGCGGAACTCGGCGCCCAGCCCGGCCCCGCGGCGCGACAGCACGCTCGGCGTGATGGTCGCATCGCGGTTGGGCGCAATGTTCCAGTAGTAAGGCACGGCCAGTTCGAGGCCGCTCTTGGAATCGAGATTGACCGCCGGCGGCAACCAACCGGACTTGCGCGCGTCGGTGAGCGGGAAACTCAACACCGGCGCCGCCAGGATCGGCACGCCGAGAAAGCGCAGCACGGCGCCTTCCGCCACGCCTTCGTTGGCCTCCAGGTCGATGCGCACGCGGTCGCTGGTCAGCAACCAGTCCGGGTCGCCCGAGCCATCGCGCGGACAGCTGGTGTAGGTGGCGCCGACGGCGACGAATCGAGATGGATCGAGGAACTCGAAGCGTTGCGCGGTGCCGCCCGCGCCGGTGCGGCCAAGCGTGAACTGCGGCTCGAGAAAGAAGCCTTCGAAGCGCTGCACCTGCAGTTCGAGCTCGGGGCCCCAGTAGTGGTTGCCGTCGCGGCTGATGCGCACGTTGCCGCGCGCTCGCGCACGATCGTCCGCGCTGTCGTAGCTGATGCGGTCGGCGCGGATCACGGTGCCGGCGCGCCGAAACTCGACGTTGCCCTCGGCGATGGTCTCCAGTTCGGGCCGCGCCTGCACGCGGTCGGCGCGCAGCACGGTGGAGCGGTTGCGCGCCGCGTCGGCGCGCGGCGGCGGCGCAATCTGCGTGCTTTGTTGAAGGGGCAGCGGGGCATCGGCGCCAGACGCGGCCGATGCCGCGGCTTCAGCGGGCTGTGGGGGCGTGGCGGGTCCGGTCTGTGACAGCGCCGGCATGGCACAGAGCCCCGCAGCAGCCGCGATCAGCGACCGCGTGGAGACCCGTGGCGCGGTGGCGCGGCGATGGAGCATCGGCACGGGCTGTTGTTCTGACGACAGTCGAATCGGTGCGGCCCGCGCGCGACGGGCCGGTGTCGACGCCGTGCGAGGGCGCCTTCGTACAATGCGCGCGATTATCCCTCGTGCCTCACAGGCCTCGGACGCGATGCCTTCGATCCACTCTGTCTCGGGCATCACATGGCCCGACGCGCAACGGCGCGCGGCCTTCGAACGCTGGCTGGCGCCCCTGGCGCACACCTTTCAGCTCGACGCGGCCAGCCTCGCACCGGCATCGGCCGATGCGAGCTTCCGCCGCTACCTGCGCATCGCTGCACCGCAGCGCACGTTCATCGTGATGGATGCGCCACCGCCCGAGGAAGACGTGCGTCCGTTCGTCGACATCGCGGGCCGCATCAAGGCCGCCGGACTGCACGCGCCCGAGGTGCTGGCGGTGGACGAGACGCAGGGATTCCTGCTGCTGAGCGACCTCGGCAACGCGCTGTACCTGAAGGCGCTGGAAGCCGCCGGCCCGTCCGATGCCGACCGCCTGATGCGCGAAGCGATTGGCGCGCTGGTGCAGTGGCAGTCGAACGTCGATGCCACCGGCCTGCCGCCGTACGACGACGCGCTGTTGCGCCGTGAACTGCAGTTGTTCCCCGACTGGTGCGTGCAGCGCGAGTTCAACGTCACATGGACCGACGAGCAACAGGCCACCTGGCAGCGCTTGAGCGACCTGCTGGTGCGCAGTGCGCTGGCGCAACCGACGGTCGCGGTGCACCGCGACTGGATGCCGCGCAACCTGATGGTGTCCGAACCCAATCCGGGCATCCTCGACTTCCAGGATGCGGTGCTGGGACCGGTCACCTACGACGTGGCGTCGATGCTGCGCGACGCCTTCATCTCGTGGGACGAAGAGCGCGAGGTCGACTGGGCGGTGCGCTGGTGGCAGCAGGCGCGCCACATGCCGATGCTTGCCGGCCAT
>DATKJN010000527.1:0-10118 GCA_035543655.1 Burkholderiaceae bacterium
ACCCACTCGACCAGCGGCGTGATGAAGTCGGCCTGGTCGGTGGCCGGGCCGCCGGAGCAATGGCCCATGCCGGGCACGCGGTACAGGCGCGCAAAGTCGTCGGCACGGCCGCCGCTTGAGCGATCGATGCCGCGGTACCAGCGTTGGTGGCAAACAACTCAGCCAGCGCGGTATCGATGTTCAAGCCGAGCGCGAACGCCGGCCCGTTGGACAGCGCCAGCGCGGACGGTGGCACCTTGAAGATCACCCCCACGGCGCCCGAGTCGAGATTCAGCGGTGCGGTGAATTCCCAGAAGGGAATGCCGTTGCCGCCGATGCCGCTGTCGAACGGAAACGGCGCGTAGAACCGTGTGCCGTTCGACGTGGTGGCGCCGCTGAAGATCGGCGCGATCGCGATCTTCTGCGCCTGCGTGAGGCAGGTGCCGTCGCGTGCGCCGGCGCAGGTGGGCACGTCACGCATGAAGTCGAATTTGCGCTGGCAGGCGCGTGTGTCCTGCACCAGGCCATCGCGGGCGCCGTCGAGCGCATCGCAGCGCGCCAGCACGGCATTGGCCACCGTCTTGCGCTCGGCCGTGGTGAACGCGGTCTCGAGGCCGGCCGGCGTGCTGGGCACGGCCGGCGCTTCGACCAGCGATGCATAACGCTGGCCGCCGAAGATGTTGGCCAATGCCGCCAGCGGCAGGTTGTAACCCGGCGCGCCGGCGAGATAGCCGTCGTACTCGCCAGGCAGCCGCGCCGCGGTGATCAGCGTGTGGCGGCCGCCGTTGGAACAACCGCCGAAGTACGAACGGTCGGGGCCTTTGCCGTATGTGCGGGCGATCGTCTCCTTGGCGATCGGGGTCAGCTTGGCCACGGCCTGGTAGCCGTAGTCCAGTCGCGCCTGCGGATCGAGCCCGAAGGCCGGGCCGCCTTGCGCATTGGCGTGGCCGGCATCGGAACTCAGCACCGCGAAGCCTTGCAGCAGCGTGCTGGTCAAGGCGCCGCCGCCGAACGTGGTGTTGGCCGGCACCACGGCACCGTCGATGCCGCCATTGCCCTGGTGGAAGAAGCGGCCGTTCCAGTTCTTCGGCAGGCGCATTTCGAACTGGATCGAATAGGTCTTGCCGTCGATCGGGCTCAGATGCTCGTGCGACCTGCCCGTGACGCGGCAGTGTTCGGCGATGGGTTGTCCGGCCACAGAGAGTGTGCCGGCGGCAATCGTGGCGCTGCCGGTGATCACCGTGTTCGGCAAGCCCGCCAGGCGGGCGGCGAGATCCTCGCAGGCGCCGATCAGCGCCGCCGGCTTGGCCGGCGACAGCTGCGGCAAGCGGTGGCGATCGCGGTCGTTGTCGTGGGCGAGGCCGCCGGCGGCGACGGAGGCCAGCGTGGCTGCGGCGATACTTCGCGCCAGGCGGTGCGGGAGGTTCGAGGGCATGGTGTCTCCTGTTGGACGTCCCGGCCGACTGCGCCGGTGCAGTGGCGGCAACCGATCGATGGGCCCGCCATTTGGTTATCGTACTTATCGATTTTTTGCGACCGTTTGAGGCCAAACCCTTAGCTGCAGTGCGAACCGATCGTTAAGCAGGTTTCTGATCCGCACCGATGACGCGAAAGACAACCCCACCGCCCGCCGAGGACCGCACGCCGCTCACCCGGCTGCGCGAGGGCGATGTGCACGGCATCGTCGGCTACCAACTGGCCCAGGCGGCGATCGTCACCAACCAGGTGTTCGACGAACGGGTGGGCCACGCGCGCGGCGGCCTGCGGCGCGTGGAGTTCACCATCCTGGCGCTGGTGCAGGTCAACCGCGACGTCACCGCGCGCCAGTTGGCGCGGGCGCTGGCGGTGACGCCGCCCAACATCGCGATCTGGCTCGACAAGCTGGAGTCGCGCGGGCTGGTCGCGCGCGAGCGCAGCGTGAACGATGCGCGCATGCAGCACGTGCGCCTGACGCCGCGCGGCACGGCGCTGGTGGAGCGCTCGGTGCAGGCGCTGCTCGAAGGTGAGCAGGTGGCGCTCGACGGCTTGAGTGCGGCGGAGCGCGCGATGCTGGTGGAGTTGCTGCACAAGGTCGCGCTGTCGCGCCGCAGGCCCGAGCGCGCGAGCTGACCGGGCCGCAGCGGAGCTAGCTCGCAGCGAAGCGGCTCTTCAATCCATCCCAGCAGCGGGCGTACTGGCGGTCCAGCGCGCCGCCGTTGAGCGCAAACGCGCTCGGCACGAAGCGCCAGCGGCTCTCGAACATGAAGGCCAGCGTGTCGTCGAGCTTGTGCGGTGCGAGCGGCGCGCCGGATGCCTTCTCGAATGCCTCGGCATCGGGGCCGTGCGGCACCATGCTGTTGTGCAGGCTTGCGCCGCCGGGCTTGAAGCCTTCGGGCTTGGCGTCGTACTGGCCTTTCACCAGGCCCATGAACTCGCTCATCACGTTGCGGTGGTACCAGGGCGGACGGAAGGTGTCTTCGGCGACCATCCAGCGCGGCGGGAAGATCACGAAGTCGCAGTTCGCGGTGCCCGGCGTGTCGGTCGGCGACGTGAGCACGGTGAAGATCGAGGGATCGGGGTGGTCGAAGCTGACCGTGCCGATGGTCATGAAGTGCGCGGTGTCGTACTTGAACGGCGCCAGGTTGCCGTGCCAGGCCACCACGTTGAACGGTGTGGCGCTTTGCGTGTTGCGCCACAGCTTGCCGCCGAACTTGCGGATCACCTCGACCGGCCCGGCTTCTTCCTCGAAGGCCGCCTTCGGGCTCAGGAAATCGCGCGCGTTGGCCAGCCCGTTGGAGCCGATCGGTCCCAACTCGGGCAGGCGCAGGAAGGCGCCATAGTTCTCGCACACGTAGCCGCGCGACGGGCCATCGGGCAGGTCCACGCGAAACGCCAGCCCGCGCGGCACCAGCGCGACCTCGCCGGCGCTCACCTCCAAGCGACCCAACTCGGTGGTGATCTGCAGGCGACCCTGCTGCGGCACGAACAGCATCTCGGCGTCGGCGTTCACCAGCACGCGGCGCTGCATCGAGCGGTTGGCGGTGTACACGAGCGCGGCCATGCCCACCTGCGCCTGCACGTCGCCGTTGGCGACGATCGTGCGCACGCCATCGACGAAATCGAGCGGCGCGTCGGGGATCGCAAACGGATTCCAGCGCAGCGGATCGGGTGGCATGTCGAGACCGCCGGCCGCGCCGGTGGTCCACAGCGCCTGTTCGTACGGTGCGTACGCGCCGCTGACCACCGATGGCTGGCGGCGGTACATCCAGGTGCGCCGGTTCAGCGCACGCGGCGCGGTGAAGGCGGTGCCGGAGATCAGCTCGGCATACAGGCCGTGCGGCGCCCGCTGCGGACTGTTGCGGCCCTGCGGCAGTGCGCCGGCGACCGCTTCGGTGGCGAATTCGTTGCCGAAGCCGCTGAGGTAGGAATGATCGGAAGACATCATCTGAGATCCTTGTTCGGGGCTTCGTGCAGCACGCTGGCGTCCTTGGAGGCGCCAGCTTTCAACACGCTGGCGCGGGCGGCGGCGAGCGCCTGCTCGAGTGCCTCGCGTTGCCCGACGTGGTTGGCGAGCAGCAGCACGAGCTTGGCGTTGAGCTCGTGGCTCTGCGCGGTGCTGAGTTCGCGGTGGGCATCGATCAACGCCTCGTAGAACGCATCGGCGGCTTCGAAGTGCGGGGCGGTGATCAGCGGCATGGCGTCGAGCCCTCGTCGGTCAGTGCAGCGCGAGCGCGCGGCGCAGCGCACGGTGCGCCGCATCGCCGGACACGCGGCGCCAGCGCGCGCACACGTGCTGGTCGGGCCGCAGCAGCACCACGGTGCCGGGCCGGCCGTCGTAGCGCTGCGCGATCAGCCCGGCGCTGTCGATCACCGTGCGTGCCGCGCAGGCGGCGGATGGGCTCGCGCTGCCCGCCACCCGCAACACCCGCAGCGGCGCCAGGCCCTCGGCGGCCTGCTGCAGCGTGCGCACTTGGGCGTCGTCGTCGGGGCCCGCGAAGAGCAGGGCGGTGAACGTGCTGGCGCTGGCCTCGCGCAGCAACCAGCCATCGCGCCCCTCGCAGTGCAGCGGCGCGTCGAGCGCCGGTGCGCCGGGCACCATCGCGCCGGCGAACGTGTCCACGTCGGGCGTGTTGAGCGGCGAGCCGTGCAACGTGGACGCGGTGGACAGGCGCCCGCTGTTGACCAGTGAGCGCGCGAAGGCATGGTCGCGCGCCAGTTGCAGCGTGGCATCGCGGAACAGGCGGCTGATCTCGCTCTTGGGCGTGATGAAGTCGGTGGCGCGCGTGGAGTGTCCGATGTTCTCGTCGGCCGCCAGCTCGCGTTCGACGCAATAGCTGTCGAGCAGCGCGTCGGCTGCGCGGCCCTGGCACACGGCCGCGAGCTTCCACGCCAGGTTCTCGGCGTCTTGCACGCCGGAGTTGGCGCCGCGTGCGCCGAACGGCGACACGCGGTGCGCGGCGTCGCCGGCGAACAGCACGCGGCCGTGGCGGAACCGATCCATGCGTTCGCACGAGAAGCTGTACACGCTGGCCCATTCGAGCTCGAACGGCGCATCTTTCATCGCCGAATGCGCGAGCAGCGCGCGCACGCGCGGCACGATGCGCTCGGGTTGTTTCTCTGCCTCGGGATCGGCGTCCCAGCCGAGCTGGAAGTCGATGCGCCACACGCCATCGGGCTGCTTGTGCAGCAGCACGCTTTGCCCCGGGTGGAACGGCGGATCGAACCAGAACCAGCGCTCGGCCGGAAAGTCGGCCGCCATCTTCACGTCGGCGATCAGAAAGCGGTCTTTGAACGTGCGGCCCTTGGCTTCCTCGCCGATCAATTGCCGCACGCTCGAGCGCGCGCCGTCGCACGCGATCACGTGTTCGGCCTGCAGCGCGACGCTGCCATCCGGCGTCTGCACTTGCAACGTGACCGCGTCGTGGTCTTGCGTGACACCGGCCACCGCGTGTTTCCAGCGCAGGTCGATCAGCGGCAGCTCGAGCGCCCGTTCGACGAGGAAACCCTCGACGTAGTACTGCTGGATGTTGATGAACGCCGGCCGCTCGTGTGTGGTCTCGGGCTGCAGGTCGAAGCTGAAGATCGGCGCATCGCGCAGGTACACGCGTCCCGTGCTCCATGAAACGCCTTTGTCGACCACGCGCTGGCCCAGGCCGAGCCGATCGAAGATCTCCAGCGTGCGCTTGGCAAAGCAGATCGCGCGCGACCCCGTCGACAGCCGATCGTCGTTGTCCAGCAGCACCACCGGCACCTGCTGCAGCGCGAGGTCGATTGCCAGCGACAAACCCACGGGACCGGCTCCGACCACCACCACCGGGTGGCGTGCAGGCGCATGCGCGCCGTGGTCCGCATGGCGCCTATACGGGAAGACGACCTGCTGGTAGTCCATGCGCAAGAAAGTGAGACGTCAGGACTCGAGCGCCTTCCACATCTGTTGGTCGCGCTCGGCGGTCCAGATGCGCGGGTCCTTGTATTGCGTGGCTTCGTCGTAGCAGCGCGTCACGTCGAACGGCATGCAGTGGTCGAAGATCACCCAGTGGCCGTACTTCGGCCTGAGCTGGGCCAGCGTGTCCTTGTAGACCGCATTCAGGTCTTTGCCCGCCGCGGCACCGGCCTTGACGTGGTTCCACACGTCGGCGACGAAGTCGCGCGTGCCCTTCAGGCCGGCAGCCACCGCGTCGGGCGTGGTCAGCGCGGCGCCGCGGCCCGGCACCAGCGCGCGCGGTTTCATCGCGGCCAGCTTGTCGAGCGTGTGCGGCCAATCCTGGAAGTACGCATCGCCGGCGTACGGCGTGGCGTCGAACTCGACCAGGTCGCCGGAGAACAGGATCCTCTGCTCCGGCAGCCACGCGATCGTGTCGCCCTTGGTGTGGCCGCGCCCGACCTGCAGCAACTGCACCTCGAGCTTGCCGAGCCACAGGCTCATCGAACCGGTGAACGTGATCGTCGGCCACGTGAGGCCGGACGGCACGCTCTCGACGTTGCGGAACAGCCGCGGGAAGCGGCCGATCTCGCTCGCCTTGTCGGCCTCGCCGCGCTCGACGATCAGGTCGTAGGTGTCGCGGCTGGCGATCACGTGCTCGGGCTTGTAGGCCGACGCGCCCAGCACCCGCACCGCGTGGTAGTGGCTCAGCACCACGTACTTGATCGGCTTGTCGGTCACGGTGCGGATGTGGCGGATCACGTCTTCGGCCATCACCGGCGTGGCCTGCGTGTCGATCACCATCACCGCGTCGTCGCCGACGATCACGCCGGTGTTGGGGTCGCCCTCTGCCGTGTAGGCATAGGCGTTGGCTGACAGCTGGGTGAAGCTGATCTTCTTGTCGGTGAGGTCGGCTTGCGAAGCGAATGCTTTGGACACGGTTGTCTCCGAACGGGGCATCGGTTAAGCTGATCCGACTATAACAAACGCGTTTGTCTATGTCGAACACAGGGGTCCCGGCGCAAGGGCGTGCGCGGCGCGGCATCCAGAGCGTGGAGGTCGGTGGCCGCCTGCTCCATGCATTGGCCCACCACGGGCGCCCGATGGCACTCAAAGACCTCGCCGCTGACGCCGGCATGCCGGCTGCCAAGGCCCACCCATACCTGGTGAGCTTCGGCCACATCGGCCTGGTGGAGCAGGAGCGCGACAGCGGGCGTTATGCGCTCGGACCGCTGGCCCTGCAGATGGGCTTGATCAGCCTGCAGCAGGCCGATCCGGTGCGTCTCGCCGCGCTGCTGCTGCCGGAATTGGCGGCGCGCACGGCGCAGACCGTGGCGCTGGTGGTGTGGGGCAGCCGCGGACCGACGATCGTGCTGCGCGAGGCGTCACCGGCGGCGGTGCACGTGGACATGCGGCATGGCACCGTGTTCTCGATCGTCGGCACCGCATCGGGCCGACTGTTTGCCGCCTTCCTGCCGGTCGACACCGTGCGCCCGCTCTACGACGCGGAGCGGCGCGCGGCCGGTGCCGCCGCGCGCGGCGACGCCAGTGCACGCGCCTGGCCGGCATGGACACAGTTCCATCGCGAGCTCGACGAAGTGCGGCGTCACGGCCTCGGTCGCGCCGAGGGTGCGGTGGTGGCCGGCGTGAGCGCGCTGTCGGCACCGGTGTTCGACCACCGCGGCGCGATGGCGCTGGCCATCACGGCGATCGGCCCGTCGGCGGCGTTCGACACCCGTTGGCAGGGGCCGACGGCCAACGCGTTGCGCGATGCAGCACGTTCTGTGTCCGAGCGGCTCGGTTACCGCAGCGCGCGATGAAGCACAAATTCGCAGCGCCGTCAGCGCGGCGCGGCGGATAACCCTCGGCCGCCAGGGTCAGCAGAAAATTCCGCGCCCCGCTACGATGCGGCCAAACCCGCGGCGCGGCCGCTCCGGAGGCGCAAGTCGATGGCGCCGCACCGACCATGCAAAGCGGCCACCGGCCCGACAGAGGGGACAGATCTTGAAGCGCATCAACGACCGGCTGGCCCAGTTGACGCCCGAGCGGCTGCGCGGCATGCGGCGCGGTGTCGAGAAAGAAAGCCTGCGCGTGCTGCCCAGCGGCGCGTTGGCGCTCACCCCGCATCCCATGGCGCTCGGCGCTGCCCTGACGCACGCCCGCATCACCACCGACTACAGCGAGTCGCAGCTCGAGCTGATCACGGGTGCGCACGCCGATGTGCAAGCCTGCGTGCAGGAGCTGACGCAGATCCACCAGTTCGTCTATCGCACGCTGCAACAGGCGGGCGGCGAGATGTTGTGGGTGGCCAGCATGCCGTGCGGGCTGCCGACCGACGAGACGATCCCGATCGGCCAGTACGGCACGTCGAACATCGGCCACGCCAAGAGTGTGTATCGCATGGGCTTGGGCCACCGCTACGGCCGGCGCATGCAGACGATCTCGGGCATCCACTACAACTGGTCGCTGCCTGGCCTGGGCAACGACGAGTACTTCGCGCTGATCCGCAACTTCAAGCGCCACTCGTTCATGCTGCTGACGCTGTTCGGTGCGTCGCCGGCCGTGTGTTCGAGCTTCGTCGCGGGGCGCAACCACGAGCTGCAGGCGCTGTCGCCGCACACCCTGCACCTGCCGCACGCCACGTCGCTGCGCATGGGCCGGCTGGGCTACCAGAGCGATGCGCAGTCGCAGATATCGGTCAGCTACAACAACCTCGAGAGCTACGCCGCGTCGTTGCAAGAGGCACTGACCAAACCCTATCCGCCCTACGAGGCGATCGGCGTGCGCAACCCGGGTGGCGAGTACAACCAGCTTGCCACCACGCTGCTGCAGATCGAGAACGAGTTCTACGGCACGATCCGCCCCAAGCGCGTGATCCGCAGCGGCGAGCGACCGCTGCATGCGTTGCGCGACCGCGGCGTCGAGTATGTCGAGGTGCGCTGCATGGACCTGGATCCGTTCGTCTCGGTGGGCATCGAGGCACCGACGATGCGGTTCATCGACCTGTTCCTGCTGCATTGCCTGCTGAGCGACAGCCCGCCCGATTCGCGCGACGAGATCGCCGCGCTGGCGCGCAATCAGCACGCGGCGGCGGCACGCGGCCGCGAACTTGGCCTGCGGCTCGAGCGCGGCCGAGGCAGAGTCACGCTCGCCGACTGGGGCGCCGAGCTGATCGAAGCTTGCTCGCCGATCGCCGCCCGCCTGGATGGTGCGTTCGGCGGCAGCGAATACCGCGACGCGCTCACCGCCGCACAGAAGTCATGGCACACGCCCCAGCAATTGCCGTCGGCGCGGGTGCTGCAGCAGATCGCGCAGGCCGACGGCTGTGCGTACACCGCGTTCGTGCACGACCGTGCGCTGCAGACGCAGCAGCAACTGCTGGCCCTGCCATGGAGCCGTGACCAGCAGGCGCGCTTCGAGCGCGAGGCGCAGCAGTCGCTGGCCGAGCAGGCCGCGATCGAGCAGGCCGACACGATGCCGTTCGAGGCATTCCGCCAGGACTACGTGGCGCCCGATCGCCTGATGCCGGCGCTGGCCACCGCGGCCTGACGTCGAATCGCATCGGCGAGCCGCCATGCCGCGCCGCTTCGTCGACCTGTCGATCTTTCTCGAGAACGACGTGCTGAGCGATCCGCCGTCGTTCAAGCCGAAGATCCAGTACTTCACGCACGAGAACACCGTCGAGCAGATCGCGGGCTTCTTCCCGGGCCTGCAGCGCAGCGACCTGCCCGATGGCGAAGGCTGGGCCGTGGAGTTCGTGCAACTGTCGACCCACAACGGCACGCACCTCGACGCGCCGTACCACTTTCACTCCACGATGGACAACGCGCTCGGCGCCAAGAAGCCGGCGATCGCGATCCACGAAGTGCCGCTCGAGTGGTGCTTTCAGCCGGCGGTGAAGCTGGACTTCCGCCATTTCGACGACGGCTACGTGGTGACTGCGGCCGATGTCGAGGCCGAGCTGAAGCGCATCGGCCACAGGGTGCAGCCGCTGGAGATCGTGGTGGTGAACACCCGCGCGGGCTCGCGCTACGGGCACAACGACTACGTGAGTGCCGGTTGCGGCATGGGCTACGAGGCCACCATGTACCTGCTCGAACGCGGCGTGCGGCTGACCGGCACCGACGCGTGGAGCTGGGACGCGCCGTTCGTGCACACCGCGAAGAAGTACGGCGCGACAGGCGACGCCACGCTGATCTGGGAAGGCCACAAGGCGGGCCGCGACATCGGCTACTGCCACCTCGAGAAGCTGCACAACCTCGAGGCGTTGCCGCCCGATGGCTTCACGATCAGCTGCTTCCCGCACAAGATCCGCGGCGCGTCGGCCGGCTGGACGCGGGCGGTGGCGATCTTCGACGACGCGTTGCTGCCGGCTGGCTAGTGCCGGCGCGCCAACACGGCGCCGTCAGAGCGCCTTCAATGCGGCGCGTGAATCGTGGCGCGCCAGCCGTGCCAGCAGGTATTCGACCTCGGTGCGGGCCGCGGCCGTGAGCAGCGCCTTCGGCGCGCGCTGCGCGCTCGAGGCGATCAGGCCGCGGCGCTGCAGCACGTGCTTGCGCACGGCGAGTCCGACGCCGGGCTGCTGCTCGTAGCGCAACAGCGGCAAATGGGCATCGAACAGATCGTGCGCCGCGTCGCGCTGCTGCGCGTGCTGCAGGCGCACCACGTCGCACAGCATGTCGGGAAAGGCGTAGCCGGTCATCGCGCCATCGGCGCCACGCTCGCACTCGAAGTCGAG
>DATKJN010000528.1:0-3153 GCA_035543655.1 Burkholderiaceae bacterium
CTCATGCCGGTGACGCCGCCGCGCATACTGTGCACCATCGCCGGAGTCAACGGCTCCCAGCCATGTTCGTCGGCGCGTGTCCACTGCAGGCGGATCGGCTTGCCGACTAGTTTGGAGATCAACGCGGCTTCGGCCGCGACGTCGTCGGCGCCGTTGTGGCCGTAGCAGCCCGAGCCCTCGACGTAGATCACGCGAACCGATGTTTCGGGCAGACCCAAGAGCGCCGAGAGCGCGCCACGCAGCGGGAACGGGCCCTGTGTGGCCGACCACACGCTCGCACGTTGCTCGCCCATCCTCACGTCGGCCACCGCGCACGACGGGCCCAGCGAGGCGTGCATCTGGAACGGCGTGAAGTAGCTGGCGCTGATCGTCGCGGCCGAGGCTGCGAGTGCGGCATCGACATTGCCGGTGTTGATCTCGTTGCCGCTGGCGTAGATGTTGGCCGGATCCTGCAGTGCCGTGCGCAGCATCGACTGCGGCACCATGGCCGCACCCACGGTCCAGTTCACGCGCAGGGTGCGCGCGCCGACCATCGCCGCATACTCATCGGTGGCCACCACGGCCACGAAATTGCCTTGGCGCACGACCTGCACGACGCCCGGAGTCGCTTGCACAGAAGCCAGTGAAGCGGCGTCGAAGCCGACGAACGCGGCATTGCGCCCGGCCGGACGCACCACCCGAGCATGCAACATGCCTGGCAGCTTGAATTCGGACAGGAAACCGGTCTTCGCGGTGAAACGCCCCGGCAGATCGACGCGCTTGACCGACTTGCCGACGATCGTGTACTCACTCGTCGGCTTCAGCGGCACGGCCGTGCTGCTGGTCATTTGATACGTCAGGCTGCCGACCAATTGGCCATAGGTCTTGCTGCCGCGGTGGTGGTCACCGACGCCGATGCGTCCATGCCTGGCGCGCAGCTGAGAAGCGGAAACGCCGAATTGCGCAGCCGCCAAACCCAGCAATCCCTGAAACGCCGTGGCCGCCGCCAGCCGCAGCGAAGGCCCTTCGTTTTGAATCGTCTTGCTGCCGGCGGTGTAGCCCTGGCTGCCGGGCGTGCGGTCGGTGTCGCCCTGCACATACGCCACTTGTTGGAACGTGACGGCGAGCTCCTCGGCGACGATCTGCGTCAACGCAGTGCGCACGCCAGTGCCCAGCTCGACCTTGCCGGCGTAGATCGTCACCAGCGTGTCGTTGCCGCCGCTGATCTCGAGCCAGGAGTCGACGGCCAACCGGCCGTCGGGCGTCGCCGACGCCGCAGTGGCCAGGCCGTTGAGGGTGGCAGTCAGGCTGAAGCCGACCGTCAGGTGGCCGCTGGCCGCCAGAAAGCGGCGCCGCGAGAGTTGGACGGCGGTGTTCATCAACGGCCTCCCTTGAACGGGCCACTGCGATCGTCGTCGTAGCAATCGTCGCTGTCGTCGTCGTCGCGGCCGCGATCGAAGCCACCATGGCGCATGTCTTTGGCGGCGCGCTGGATGGCGCGCACGATGCGCAGGTGTGCACCGCAGCGGCACAGCGTGACCGACACCGCGCCTGGGCCCTTGCCCGAGAGGAAGCGTTTGACTTCATCGTCGCTCGGCACATCGCGTTCACCGCGGGCGGCGCGGCCATTGAGCCAGGCCAGCGCGCTCATGATCATGCCGTTGGAGCAGAACGCACACTGCGCAGCCTGCTCTTCGATGAAGGCACGTTGCAGCGCATGCAGTCGTTTCGGCTTGCCATGCTTGTTCTCGGCCAGCCCGTCGAGCGTGCGCACGTCGGCGCCACCCGGGATCGACTTGACTTCGGCGCAGCAAGAGCGCACCGCGGCGCCATTGACCAGCACGGTGCAGACACCGCACTGCTCGGCGCCGCAGCCGACCTTGGGACCGACCTGATCCAGCTTGTTGCGCAGCACGAACAACAGCGGTTCGCTCCCGTCCGCCACAGGGACCGATTTGGGCACCCCGTTGAGCACGATGTTCAGCGACGTCGGTCTTGGCATGTCATTGCTCCCTCTTGCAATCCGTCGGTGCTTCAACGCGGCCTCGCGCTGAAACAACTTCTGCCATTTGTTGTTGTGAGGAAGCCTACCGACGGCCCTTGCGCAAGGCAGTGATCGAATCAACACGCCTTTGTGGGGTTACATCGTCGAATGCCGAATTCACGCTTCGCGTGATTGGCAAACAAGCAAGTGAGCGCACCCCCGCTTGTTGCGGACACACATGTAAGAGCCGATCGGCCGCGTGGAACCGTGCTAGGTGCAGCGGTTACGTTTGGTCAGCCTCAAACACAGGTTAGGTGTCACCGCCCCCGGCGACTGCCATCCTGCGGCGGCACCTCCGCATAGGGGGCCCCTCGACCGGCGCGATCGCGCCGGTGCACGAACACGGTGCGCGCCGCGCGCTAGCGGGCCGGCTCCATGCCCTGCTCTCTGATAACGGGTGCAACGGCAGGCCCGGTGAGGAACTCGATCAACGCTCGCGCGGCATCCGGCGCCTTCGATGTCGCGCTGACGCCTGCGGCGAAGTTGATGTGGTACTGGATGTCGGGCGGCAATGGACCGGCGAGGTCTACGCCGGGTGTGGTGACGATCTGCGTGATGACCACCACCCCGAGTTCGATCTCGCCCTTGGCCACCTGCTCGACAACGGTGTCGGTGGAAGAGACCGTGGTCTTGGCCTTGAGCGCCTCGCCGAGTCCGAGCCGATCGATCAGTTGTGGCACACCTGCCGTGGCGATGTAGCCGATCGATCGCGCGTCGAGCAGCGCGCGCTTGAAGCCCTCGACCGAACCGATGTCCGGCTTGGGTGCGCCGGCGCGCACCGCGACGCCAAAGCCCGAACGCACGAGCATCGTTCGCGTTGGCGCGACGACATGGCGTTCGTTGATCAGCGCATCGATCGTCGATGGCGGCGCCACGATCAGGTCAAACGGCTCGCCATCGCGGATCTGCTTGACGAAGACCGGGCTGAATCCGGATACGACGACGAGCTTGTGACCCGTGGTGCGCTCGAACTCGGAGCCCGTCTTCTCCAGCACGGTCGCGATGGCCCTGGAGGTGAACACCTTGACCTCTGCCGCGTCGGCCGTCTTGCCGAGCAGCCAGACAGCACAAAGCACGAACAGTCCGACGCGGGTGCGCAATTTGGACATGGCCACCTCCTGGAGTGTCAG
>DATKJN010000529.1:0-6069 GCA_035543655.1 Burkholderiaceae bacterium
CTGACCGAACACTTGCGTGAAGGTCTGCTTCGGCGGCGTGGCCGGCTTGACCAGACCCACTGCGGGATCGAACTTGCCCGGGCCGTGGTAGTTGACCGGGTCGGCCTCGGCCAGCTTGTAGCCCATGCCCTTCTTGGTCACCACGTGCAGGAACTGCGGGCCCTTCTTCTCGCGCAGGTTCTGCAGCGTGGGGATCAGCGAATCGAGGTCGTGGCCGTCGATCGGGCCCACGTAGGTGAGGCCGAGTTCCTCGAAGATGGTGCTCGGCACCACCAGGCCCTTGGTGTGCTCCTCGAACTTGCGCGCCAGGTCGTACAGCGGCGTGTTCTTCAGCACCGATTTCGCGCCCTCGCGCGCGGCAGCGTAGAACTTGCCGCTCATCAGGCGCGCCAGGTACTTGTTGAGGGCACCGACGGGTGGGCTGATCGACATGTCGTTGTCGTTCAGGATCACCAGCATGTCGGCATGACCGAGGCCATGGTTGGAGCCGGCGTTGTTGAGCGCCTCGAAGGCCATGCCGCCGGACAGCGCGCCGTCGCCGATCACCGCCACCGCGCGCCGGGTTTCGCCCTTGAGCTTGGCCGCCAGCGCCATGCCGAGCGCAGCCGAGATCGAGGTCGAAGAATGCGCCGTGCCGAAGGTGTCGTATTCGCTCTCGTCGCGGCGCGGGAAGCCGCTGATGCCATTGAGCTGGCGCAGCGAGGTCATGCGATCGCGGCGCCCGGTGAGGATCTTGTGCGGATAGGTCTGGTGGCCCACGTCCCACACGATGCGGTCGCGCGGCGTGTCGTACACATAGTGCAGCGCGATCGTCAGCTCCACCGTGCCGAGATTCGACGACAGATGGCCGCCGGTCTTGCTCACGCTCTGCAGCACGAACTCGCGCAATTCGCGCGCCAGTTGCTGCAGCTCGGTGCGCGGCAACCGTCGCAGATCCGCCGGGGAGTTGATCGATTCCAGCAACGACTTCATCTGGGTATCTGGTTATGGGCGCGTGGTTCAGTTCTGGCGGTCGACCACCAGATCGGCCAACAGGCTCAGTCGCGCAGTGTGCCGCAAGCCGCTGCCCGCGAGCGCCTGCTGTGCACGTTCCCGCAACGTTTGCGCCTGGGCGACGGCGCCCTCGAGCCCGAGCACCGACACGTAGGTGGGCTTGTTGAGGTCGACGTCCTTGCCAGCCGTCTTGCCCAAGGTCTCCGAAGCCTGCGTGACGTCGAGGATGTCGTCGACCACCTGGAACGCCAGGCCGATGGCCGCGCCGTACAGCGACAAGGCCTCCCAGGCCTTGGGCGGCAGCTCGCCGCACGCCGCCCCCATCAACACGCTGGCCTGCAGCAACGCGCCGGTCTTGCGCCGGTGCATGTCGCGCAGCTGCGATTCGGTGAGCGGCAGGCCAATGCTGGCGAGGTCGATCGCCTGGCCACCCGCCATGCCTTCGTGCCCTGCGGCGCGCGCCAGCAAGCCGCACAGCCGCGCCTGCAACAGCGGCGGCATGCCATCGGCGTCGGCGGCTGCCGGCGTCAACACCTCGAACGCCAGCGCCTGCATCGCATCGCCGGCCAGCATCGCCTTGGCCTCGCCGAACTGCACGTGCACGGTGGGCTTGCCCCGGCGCAGTACGTCGTTGTCCATGCACGGCATGTCGTCGTGGATCAGCGAGTAGGCATGGATCAGCTCCACCGCAACGCCGGCGCGCAACGCGGCGGCACGGTCGCCCGAGGCAGCCTCGCACGCGGCCATCACCAGCAGAGGCCGCAGTCGCTTGCCACCATCGAGCACGCCGTAGCGCATCGCCTCGCCGAGGCCGGCCGGTGCACCCAAGGGCACCCAGCGCTGCAGCGCACGCTCGGCGGTGTCGAGCTCGGCGCGCATCCAGAAATCGAACTCAGATGGATTCATCGAGCCCGGATCGATGCACCAGAGGGCGAGTGCAGCAGTGGCTGTGCGTCACGGCCTTGAATCACGCGCAAGCGCACCTATTTGCCACTCCAGGGTTCGAGTTCGCCGCGTTCGAGCAGCTTCACCTGCTGTTCGACGGCCTGCAGACGTGCACGACAGAATTGCAGCAATTGCGCACCGCGTCGGTAGCTCTTCAGCAGATCGTCCAACGGCAGTTGCGCGTTCTCCATCGCGGACACGAGGCCCTCCAACTCGGCGAGGGCCTCCTCGTAATTGGCGGGCTCCTCGGGAGTAAGGGTTTGTTCTGTGCGGGTTGGCGACTTGCCCATGCTGCGAATTCTACTAATCGGCCGAGGGTAAAATCCCGACCGTGCCTGCGTCGTGCAGGCCACCGAAGCCGGCCTCGTTGCCGGCTTTGTTTCCACAACCCGCCCGCGGGGCCACCGGGCGGGGGTTTGAAATGGTTTTCCGAAAGGGGATCATGTCCGACCTGAGCGACAGTCTCGAAGCTCTTGCGCGCAGCCGCAGCCAACTACCCGTAGCCAGCTACTTCGACGCCGAACTGTTCCATCGCGAACAGCAGCTCATCTTTCAGTCCGGTCCTCGTTACGTCGGGCACGAGCTCGCCGTGACGGAGGTCGGTCAGCACCACGCCTTGGCCCAAGAGGGCGAAGGGCGCGCGTTGGTGCGCACGCGCGATGGCGTGGAGCTGATCTCCAACGTCTGCCGGCACCGTCAGGCCATCATCCTGCGCGGGCGCGGCCATTCGCAGGGCCACATCGTGTGCCCGTTGCACCGCTGGACCTACGACCTGCATGGCCGCTTGGTCGGCGCGCCGCATTTCCAACAGGACCCGTGCCTGAGCTTGCGCAACTATCCACTGCAGGCGTGGAACGGGCTGCTGTTCGAGGCCAATGGGTTCGACGTGGCCCAGGAACTCGCGGGCAGAGCGCCGCACCCGGAACTGGACTTCAGTGGCTACGTGCTCGACAAGGTGCAACTGCACGAGTGCGACTACAACTGGAAGACCTTCATCGAGGTCTACCTGGAGGACTACCACGTCGGACCGTTCCATCCGGGGTTGGGCCGCTTCGTCACCTGCGACGACCTGCGCTGGCAGTTCGGCAAGCACCACTCGGTGCAGACCGTCGGCGTGCGCAACGCGCTTCAGCAGGCCGGGTCGCCGGTGTACCAGCGCTGGCACGAAGCGGTGATGAAGTACCGCGACGGCGAGCCGCCGAGGCACGGCGCGATCTGGCTCACGCTGTACCCGACGGTGATGGTCGAGTGGTACCCGCACGTGCTGGTGGTCTCCACGCTGATCCCCAAGGGACCGCAGAAGACGCTCAACGTGGTGGAGTTCTTCTACCCCGAGGAGATCGCCGCATTCGAACGCGAGTTCATCGAGGCCGAACAGGCGGCCTATGCGGAGACCTGCGAGGAAGACGACGAGATCGCGCTGCGCATGGACGCCGGCCGCAAGGCGCTGATGGAGCGTGGCGACGACGAGGCCGGCCCGTACCAGAGCCCGATGGAAGACGGCATGCAGCACTTCCACGAGTGGTACCGCAAGCAGATGCAAGGCTCGGTCGCGCCCTCGCCTTAGCGCATGTCGGCGCCGCTGCTCATGGTACTGGCGACGCTGCTGTTCGCCATCATGGGCGTGGCGGTGAAATACGCGTCGGCGCACTACGGTGCGGGTGAGCTCGTGTTCTATCGCAGCGCGATCGGCGCCGTGATGATCGGCGCCTACACACGCTACAGCGGCCTGCCGCTGAAGACACCGGTGCCGGCGATGCACTTCTGGCGCAGCGCCACCGGCGTGACCGCGCTGGCGCTGTGGTTCTACGCCATCGCCGGCCTGCCGCTGGGCACCGCGATGGCGCTGAACTACATGTCGTCGGTGTGGATGGCGTTGTTCCTGCTCGGCGGCGCGGTCTGGCTTGGTGCGTCGCGCGTCGATTCGCGCCTGGTGGCCGCGGTGATGGTCGGCTTTGCCGGCGTGGCGATGGTGCTGCGGCCCACGGTGCAGACCGAACAGGCCTGGTATGGCCTGTCGGGCCTGTGTTCCGGCGTGCTGGCCGCAGTGGCCTACCTGCAGATCACTGCGCTGGGCCGCGCCGGCGAGCCCGATTTGCGCGTGGTGTTTTACTTCTCGATCGGTGGCACCGCCCTCGGCGCCGTGCTGGCGACCGTCACCACCGGCTGGCACGGCCACACGCTGAGTGGCGCGCTGTTGCTGCTGGCGATCGGCACGCTGGCCACGGTGGCGCAAACGCTGATGACCGCGGCCTACCGGCTCGGCGCCACGCTCACCAATGCCAGCTTGCAGTACCTGGGTATCGTGTTCTCGTGCATCTTCGGCGTGTGGCTGTTCGATGATGCGCTGGGCGTGATGGCGCTGGTGGGCATCGGCTTGATCATCGCTGCGGGGCTCGCCGCCACCTACCTGCAGGCACGCACGCCGTCGCGCGAAGCGGGCCCGACGACACTGCATCCTCCAGAGGCTTGAAGGACACCATGCAAGAACGTACCCTGATCTCCGTCGATGCGCTGCGCGCGTTGCTTCAACGCGGCGAGCGCGTGGTGCTGCTCGATTGTGGTTTCGATCTCGTGGACACCGCGGCCGGCACACGTGCGCATGCGCAAGGGCATCTGCCCGGCGCCTTCCACGCCGATCTCGATCGTGACCTCAGCAGCAAAAAGACCGGACACAACGGCCGTCACCCGCTGCCGACGCGCGAAACCTTCGCCAAGACCGTGGCGCGCTGGGGCGTCAAGCCCGGCGTGGCGGTGGTGTGCCACGACGACCAGGGCGGCGCGTATGCCGCGCGCGCTTGGTGGATGCTGCGCTGGATCGGCCACGACGACGTCGCCGTGCTCGATGGCGGCAAGGCGGCCTGGGTGGCCGCGGGCGGTGCGCTCGAACCCGGTGTGCCGCCGATCGACACCGCGGCCACGCCCTACCCGCTCGGCGCGGCATCGATGCCCACCCTGCAGGCCGATCAACTGCTCGGAACGACCGCGCCCACCATCGTCGACGCCCGTTCGGCCGAACGATTTCGCGGCGAGGTCGAGCCGCTCGATCCGGTGGCCGGCCACATTCCCGGTGCGCGCAACCGCTTTCACAAGGACAACCTCGGCGCCGACGGCCGCTTCAAGTCCGCGGCCGAGTTGCGCGCCGCGTTCGAAGGCCTGCATGCGGACCCCGCTCGCGTCGTGCACCAGTGCGGCTCGGGCGTGACCGCGTGCCACAACCTGTTGGCGATGGAACACGCAGGGCTCAAGGGTTCGGCCTTGTATCCGGGTTCGTGGAGTGAATGGGTGGCGGACCCCTCGCGCCCGGTCGCGACCGGCAACTGACACCCTGTCGGGCCCCATGGCCCGGGTTATCAGGTACGGCCCCTGCCTTGACGCAGGGCAAGGCTGGTGCCAGCCTGCGCACGCACACTGGATCCACCGCCCTTGAGGCACCGATGGAGGTCAGCATGTATCAACGCATCCTGGTTCCGACCGATGGTTCCGACGTGACAGCCAAGGCCGTGCAGACGGCGATCGATCTGGCCAAGCTGAGTGGCGGGCAGCTCGTCACGATCAGCGTCAAGGAGCCGTTCCCCTACAGCGCGATCTCCGAGATGCAGCCGGTGCCGCCGCAGGAGTTCTACGACGCGCAGGAGCGCATCGCGTCGGCGCGCGTGCGCGCCGTGCAGGAGGCCGCCGTCGCGGCCGGTCTCACCTGCCAGGCGCACACGGTCGAGGCGCTGCATGCCTGGGAGGCGATCATCGAGCACGCCAAGCAGCAGCGCTGCGACGTGATCGTGATGGCCTCGCATGGCCGCCGCGGCATGGCGGCACTGCTGCTGGGCAGCGAGACGCAACGCGTGCTGATCCACAGCCCGCTGCCGGTGCTGATCGTCAAGTGATCGCTGCGCGTCGCTGCGCGAGGCCCGACGAGCAGGCCAACTTTGCGGCCTGCGGTCGGCTCAGCGATGGCTCAGCGCACCGATGATCACGACCGAAGCCAGCCCACCGCCGATCCAGCCGAGTTGCGACAGCGTGTCGCGCCAGTGCAGCCGCCGCTGCAGTTGCGGGATCAGGTCGGCCACCGCCACGTAGACGAAGCTCGACGCCGCCACCACCAGCAGGTAGGGAAACAGTTCGCGCCACGGC
>DATKJN010000530.1:0-7692 GCA_035543655.1 Burkholderiaceae bacterium
ACGGCAACGCGCGGCCGATCTTTCTCGGCGACCGCGTGCTGGCGTTGATGGGCTACGAGTTGGTGGAAGGGCGCATCGAGGGCGCGGGCTGGCGCTACGGCCAGGGCACCGACACGCCGTATGTCGAGCAGATCGTCGAGCGCCGGCGCGTCAACTTCGCACCCCAGGCGGCGTGGCGCGAGGGACGCTACTGGCCCTTCAACTGACCACGTAGGCCGCGGCGGCGGTGGCGATCAGCGTGCCGTCGTCGTTGACCAGTCGCATCTGCGTGGTGCCGACGCGGCCGCCCAGGCGCACCACCTCGGCGCTGGCGATGAAGTGCTTGCCCAGGCCCGGACGCAGGTAGTCGACGCGCAGGTCGATCGTGCCGAGTCGCGAGAAGCGCTGCATCACCTGCGAGGCCGATTCGTCGGCGTGCTTCTCGCCGATCGCCCACATCAGCGCGAGGCCACCGGTGGCATCGAGCGTGGCCGAGATCACGCCGCCGTGCAGGCGGCCGTACAGGTGGTGCCCCACCAGCTCGGGGCGCATGTCGAAGCGCAAGGTCGGCCCGTTGGAGCCGTGGCCGGTGAACCTCAAGCCCAGCAGCTGATTGAACGAGATCTGCTGTTCGAACAGCGTGGTCAGTGCCGCATCGAGGCGGCCTTGTTCGGCCGCGCTGCGGCGAGCGGAAGGCGAATGGGTCATCGCCGCGAGCATAACGGCGACGACCCCGAAGGCAGCGTCTAGCGTGTCGAGCGGAGTCCGCTGGTGGGCACACCCGTGGCCGGCAGGCGGCTCACCAGGTTGCTGCTCCACGAGCGGCCGTTGGTGCCATCGTGCGACGCCACGCGGAACACGACGGCCGACGTGCTGCCCTCGCAGCGGATCGAGCCGCTCACCGGCGTGAGCGTGACCGTGCTGTCGCCGAAGCCGCGTGCACGCGCCATGCGGCCGGCATCGGCCAACCCGCGCTCGCGCAGCGCGCTCATCAGCTCCCTGGGATCCTGGCTGCCCGGCAGCGCATCGACCGCGGTGCAGTTGGTGAAGCCGAAGCTTTCGTTGTCGACCCACACCACGTTGGGTTCGGCCGCCAGCGCGTGCGCAGCGGCGAGCGCGAGCAGCGATGCCGCCGCACAGTTGCGTGCGATGTGGTGCATGTGCTTGTGGTCCATCGTGGCCTCCCGAAACAAGCCGGGGTGAAATCCCTGGCGATGTCGCTACGGTAGGCCGCCGCGCGCCGTTTGCATGCCCCCGCGGCAGGGGATGGTCGCGTTACCGACGCGCCGCGCGTTGAATCCCACACACGCGCTCGTGCGGGCGCACAACAGGCCACGTAACCAAGCGGCCAAACGCACGTGATGGAATGCCGCGCGTCCAGTTCATGTGCCAACGCGGTGCTTGGCAGGCGGCCGCGCTCGCAGCTGGCGCAGCAGTTCCAGCGCCGGCGTGAACTCGAATCGCTGCAGCAGCGCATGCACGCGCACGCACTCGGGGCCGAGGTGCGCGCGCAGCGCGGGTTGCAGTTCGCGAAAGCGGCCAAGCGCGGCATAGTCCCCGCGCTCGAGCAGCTCCTCGAGGCGGGTGATCTCGGGATCGAGCCATGCGAGGTCGGGAATCGTCGCTTCGGGCACCGGCTCGGGCGGCGCGGCGAAGCGGCGATCGATCGCCGCCACCACTTGCGACAGCTCTTGCAGCAGCGCGTGCGCGCCATCGGCGAAGTCGTCGTCGGGGTCGCCGTCGCGCGCCTGCTTCTCGAGCGCCGCGGCCATCGACGACAACGTGGTGGCGCCGATCGCGGCGCTGGCGCTCTTCAGCGAGTGCGCTTCGCGCCGTGCATCGCCCAGGCCGGGTCCGGCCATTGCGCTCGACAGCGCGGCCACGCCCTTGCGGTAGGTGGCGGCAAACTGCAGCAGCACACGCTCGTACATGTCGACGCGGCCGCCGAAGTAGCGCGTGAGCACGGTGTCGTCGAGCCCGGCGGGCCCGGGCTCGCTGGGGGCGGGCGGCGGCCCGAGCGGCATCGGCGTGCTGTCCATCGGCGGCTCGGTGCTGCGCATGCGCGCCGGCAGCCAGCGCAGCAGCATGGCGTAGAACACGCGCGGGTCGACCGGCTTGACGATGTGGTCCTGCATGCCGGCCTGCTCGCACGCCAGGCGGTCTTCGCCGAACGCGTTGGCTGTCATGGCGAGGATGGGCGTGTGCGCGTGAGCGGGCAATGCGCGGATCTGGCGCGTGGCCTCCAGCCCGTCGATGCCGGGCATCTGCACGTCCATCAGGATCAGGTCGTAGGTCTGTCGCTGCGCCGCCTCGACGGCACGCTCGCCGCGGATGGCCACGTCCACCTGCAGCGCAGCGGCACGCAGCCATTCGAGCGCGACCTCCAGGTTGGCCGGGTTGTCTTCGGCCAGCAGCACGCGCGCGCCGGCGTGGGTGGCGCGCAGCCGGGCCTCCAGCGAGCGCAGCGTCTGACCATCGAGCAGGGCCTGCGTCTGGTCGGCTGCCGTGTCGTCGAGTGCGTCGGGCTCGGCGATTTCGAGCTTGGCCTCGAACCAGAATCGGCTGCCGCGTCCGAGCGCGCTGTCCACGCCGACCTCGCCACCCATCTGCTGCGCCAGATGGCGCGTGATCGCCAGGCCGAGCCCGGTGCCGCCGAAGCGCCGCGTGGTTGAGCTATCGGCCTGCTCGAAGGCACCGAACAGCTTGCTGATCTGTTCTGCGGTGATGCCGATGCCGGTGTCCTCCACCGTGAATCGCACCTTGAGGGCATCGCCGTCGGCCGGCCGCGCCTGCACGCGCAACTCGATGCCGCCGCGGTCGGTGAACTTCACGGCGTTGCTCAGCAGGTTGAGCAGCGCCTGCGACAGACGGGTGGGATCGCCGCGCAGACGGTCCGGCACGATGCCGGCATCGACCGCCAGCGTGAGGCCCTTGGCGTGGGCCCGCTCGTTGACCATCGACTCGGCGCGGCGCAACAGCGCGCGCAGCGAGAAACCGGTGTGCTCGAGCGTGAACTTGCCGGACTCGATCTTCGACAGATCGAGGATGTCGTCGATCACCTGCGACAGGTGCTGCGCCGCGTCGTGGATCTTTTCCAGCCGATCGGCCTGCGCCGGCGTCGGGTCGTCGCGCCGCAGCAGGTGCACCAGGCCGATCACCGCGTTCATCGGCGTGCGGATCTCGTGGCTCATGTTGGCCAGGAACGCGCTCTTGGCCTGCGTGGCCGCCTCGGCGCGGTCGCGCGCCGCCGTGAGCTCGGTGTTCAGCGCTTTCAGACTCTGCTCCGCGAGCTTGAGGTGGCTCACGTCGGTGACCAGCACGAAGAAGCCGTGCACGACACCGTTGACGACATTGGGCACGTACTGCGCCAGCGTCGGCAGCGTGGTGCCGGTGGGTGAGCGCGCCTCGATCTCGAACACTTCGGCGCGCCCGGCCAGCACGTTGTCCATGCGCGGCAGGTTGGCGGCATAACGCTCTTCGCCGAGCACGTCGCGCGCGTGGCGCCCCACCAAGCGTTCGGGCGTGGTGCTGAACCAGCGTGCGTAGGCATCGTTGGCGAAGCGGCAATAGAAGTCGCGGTCCCAGTAGCCGAACATGCCGGGGATGTTGGCCGCCAGCGTGCGCACGAAGGATTCCGACTCGGCCTGTTGCGCGGCCACGCTCTCGAACTGGCGCGTGCGCTCCTGCACCAGGGTTTCCAGCCGCTCGGCCGCCTCGCGCTGCGCCGTCGCCTCGTCGGTCACGTCGCGCGAGATGCCGAAGATGCCGATCACATGGCCGTGCTCGTCGCGCAGCGGCCCCTTGGTGGCATGGAAGGTGCGCACGCCGCGGATGGTGGTGAGCTGCTCTTCGAAGCGCAGTGTGCGGTTCTCGTCCATCACACGCTGGTCGTTGGTGCGCACCTGGGCCAGCTGCTCGGGCGGCACCATCGCCAGGTCCTGGAGTGTTTCGCTGGCCCCGCCCTTGAACGGGATCGACTCCACCGCGGCGCGGTTGCGGAACAGGTAGCGGCCCTCGCGGTCGCGTGCGTAGATCGCGTCGCTGGAGGTTTCGGCAATCGAGTCGAGCAGCGTCAGCGCGCGCAAGCGCGCGTCGCGCGACGTGTTCTCCATCAGCGCCATCTGCAGGGCGTGGCGTTCGCGCTGCCACACCAGCACGCCGGCGGCCGCGCACCAGGCCAGCACGCCGAACAGTGCGATCCAGACCGCGTTGCCAGCTGCCGCGGCGAACAGCTCGCTGCGGTCGACCTTGGTCACCAGGTACCAGCCGTTGTCGAACACCGGTCGCACCGTGCCCAACACCGCCATGCCGCGGTAATCGATGCCGTCGAAGGCGGTGCCCATCGGTTGTTCGCCGCGGATCGCGCGCGCCGCCAGCAAGTCGGGCGAGGTCAACGGCAGCGGCTGAACGTCATCCAGTGCGGCATGGACCATGCCATCGCGCACGCGCACCAGAAACGCCCGCGCGCTGCTGCCGGGCACGATCGATGCAGCCAGCGTCGGCAGCACGAACGAGGTGGCGTCCATGCGCAGCACCACCACCGCCGTGGCTGGCGTGCCGCTGCGCAGCAGCGGTGTCACGAAGTCGAGCCGCGGCGCCGGCGCGGGGCCGTCACGACCGTAGAAGTCGGTCAGCTGCGCTTGGCCCGTGGTGATCGCGCGCTGCAGGGCCTGGCGCAACTCGGGCGCGACCGCACGGTCGTCTGCACGGCTGCCGGCCAGCCAGTTGCCGTTGGCATCGAACACCGACCAGGCTTGGTAGCGATGCGCCTGGCTGTAGTCCTGCAGGCGCTCGGCGAAGCGTGCGCCGCTGGCCTCGTCGCGCGCGTCCTGCCAGCGCCGGAACTCCTGCGCCAGGAACTGGCTCGCGCCGACGAAGCGGGCGTCGGCCATGTGATCCGACATCCAGGCGTGCAGCTGGTTGGCGCGCAGTGCGGCCATCACCTCCAGGCGCTCGACCTCGAGGCCCCGCTGGTGGCGGTAGCTGGCGAACACGGCGCCGATCGACAGCACGCCCACCGCCACGGCGAGCAGGCCCAGCGCCCAGCGCAAGGAGGGTCGCGCGGCCGAACCGGCTGCGGCCGGTGCGTCCGCGGCGGTCATGATCGGGGCGTGGTCGGCCCGCGTGTCGAGGTGCCGCCCACGATGCGCAAGCTGGCGTGTTTGGCGTTCAGCGCTTCGTCGGTGTCGGCATGCCGCTCGGCGATCTCGCAGAACGCCGCGAAGTCGCTCACGAACGCATCCACCACCACCGGGTCGAGGTGCTTGCCGCGGCTGGCGGCGATCATGTCGCGCGCCTGGGTGTACGGGAACGCTGCCTTGTAGACGCGCTTGGAGATCAGCGCGTCGAACACGTCGGCCAGCGCCATCAGGCGCGCCGGCAGCGGAATGGCATCGCCCACCAGGCCGTCGGGGTAACCGAGTCCGTCCCAACGCTCGTGGTGGTGGCGCGCGATCTGCTTGGCCACCGCGAGGAACTCGATCGGATGGTCGGCATCGCGCTCGGCGCGCTCGATCGACTCGGCGCCGATCTGCGCATGCGTCTTCATGATCTCCCACTCGCGGCTGTCGAGCCGGCCCGGCTTGAGCAGGATGTGATCGGGGATGCCGACCTTGCCGATGTCGTGCAGCGGCGCCGACTTGGCCAGCAGGTCGATCGCATGGTCGTCGAGTTCGGCGGCGAAACGAGGGTGGTGCCGCAACAGCAGCGCCAGTCGTCGCACGTACTCCTGCGTGCGCAGCAGGTGGTTGCCGGTTTCGCTGTCGCGCGTTTCTGCCAGCCGTGCCAGCGCGTGGATGCTGGCGTCCTGCACCAGTTGGTTCTCGTGCATGCGGCGCGCCACCTCTGCCTCGAGGAAGGCGTTTTGATCCGCCAGACGGTCGCGGGCGCGCTTCAGTTCGATCTGCGAGCGCACGCGCGCCAGCACCACGCGCGGCTTCAGCGGCTTGGTGATGTAGTCGGCCGCGCCGACCGTGAGGCCGCGCTCTTCCTCCTCGGAGTCGTTCAGCGCGGTGACGCAGATCACCGGGATGTGGCGCGTGGCCGGGTCGGCCTTCAGCCGCTCCATCACCTCATAGCCGTCCATGCCGGGCATCATCACGTCCAGCAGGATCAGGTCGGGCAGCGGGTTCACGTGCGCCAGGTGCAGTGCGGCGGGGCCGGAGTTGGCGGCGCGCACGGTGTACTCATCGCACAGAAGCTCTCCGAGCACGGTGAGGTTCTCGGGCACATCGTCGACAACAAGCACGGTCGGCTGCGGCATCGATCGAAACCCTCCTGGAATGGACGGCACGTATCGCTTCCCCCCTCGACGGGGCACGTGCCGTTCCCAGCGCGCGCCAAAGGCCATGATTCTGCGCCGAGAAGGGTCGCGCACCCTCGCAATCCCTGCAATTCGCCCTCGTGCATGGCGAAACCACCCATTTGCAGGGGTGCACAGTGCGCCACTCTGGAGCACTTCGAACATGGCGCGGCGCAGCATCCCAAACGCACAGTCGGTGGACAGTGAGCGATGTTTGCGCGCGGACAAAACACGAAAGTGTTGCCAACCTCCAGTTACCAGCAAGGTTTTCATCCATCGGGAAATCGTTCACGAGCGTTCGGAAGCACCCGGCAGCGACCGATGTAACCGTGTCACGCTTTGCCTCGTTCCCGACAACCACAACACGCGGCGCCGAAGCGCCGACGCCATGCAGATCGCTCCACGACTCTTGAAGCAACTGGCCCTGCTCGTTGTCGCCTGCATGCTGTCGGCCTGCACGGGCCCGGCCGCGGTGATCGGCATCATCGGGGTGGCGACCGACACCAGCGCCAGCTGGTCCATCGTGAAGCACATCCACGACAAGTGGGTCGAAGGCGGTCCGGTGCCCTGCTACCGGTTCGACAACACCGTGGAGCGCGCGCTGGCCATCCAATGCCAGCCGTATGCCGTCGGCACGATCAAGGCGGCCGACGTGGCCGCGCCGAACCGCCTGCCGATGTGTCCGCTGGCCGTGGCCGCGCGCGACACGCGCCTGTGGCACGTGTTGCCCGAACTGATCGAGAAGGGCGCCATGCCCGAGAGCTGCGAGCGTGCGCCGCTGGCCGAGCTGGCGCAGGTCGACGCCTGCCCCGACTTCGCCGCCGCCTCGCCGAAAGTGCGCGAGTCGATGATGTGGCTTGCGCAGGCCGATGCGCGCTCGGTGCACCACGACGTGGTGCGCATGCTGAGCTGTCCGAAGGCGCGCGTGGTCGGCTTCGACGGCGCGATCGCACGCTGGATCGAACAAGGCCAGATGCCGGCTGCTCACCTGAGCTTCAGCCCGCTGTCGGCGTTGCATCCCGACATGCTGTCGTCGCCGCTGGCAGCCCGGCTCGAGGCCGACGGCCATCGCGCGCGCACCGGTCTCGATCCCTACCAGGGCACCTTGCGCTCGGGCTTCGAAGAGGCGTTCCGCAGCGGCAACTTCGAGGCGCTCGATTGGTGGTTCGCGCGTGCGCCGGAGCTGGCCAACCGTGTGCCGCCGCCGCAAGGCAATCAATTGCCGTGGGTGCCGCTGGCCAAGACACTGTCCGACGACTGGCTCGACAACCCGAACCAGAAGCAAAGGATGGTGGAGTACCTGCTCGCGCGCGGCGCCAATCCGGCGGTCAAGTTGCCGCACCAGCCCGACATGACGGTGCTGCGTCTGGCACGCCAGATGAAGAGCCCGATGGTGCCGCTGCTCGAGAGCG
>DATKJN010000531.1:0-5914 GCA_035543655.1 Burkholderiaceae bacterium
GCAGGACAAGGAAGGCAAGGACACCTACACCACCGAGATCATCGCCGAGCAGATGCAGCTGCTCGGCAGCCGCGAAGGCACGGGGAGTGGTGCGGGCGGCGGCGACGACCATGGCGAGGGCCGCAGCGCGCCGGCTCAACGCGCACCGGCGGGCAAGCCGGCCGCGAAGTCGGCCACCGGCTTCGACGACATGGACGACGACATCCCGTTCTAGTCCCGCGGGCGGATCGCGGCGCTACCATCGTGCCCATCGTTGGGCACACGAAGGGGCGTCGCATGGGCATCGTGAGGGGGCCGCGCGGCTGGGCCGCGCTCGGATCGTTGGCGGCATGCGTGGCGCTGTGTGCCATGGCGCCGGCGCAGGCGCAGAGCAAGAAGGACAGCGTCGTGCTCGGCATGACGCTGGAGCCGCCGGGGCTGGACCCGACCGCCGGCGCCGCGTCGGCAATCGGCGAGGTGGTGCACTACAACGTGCTGGAGACGCTGACCAAGATCCAGCCCGACGGCACCATGGCCCCGCTGTTGGCGCAAAGCTGGACGGTGACACCCGACAACAAGACCTGGGCCTTCAAGCTCAGGCAGGGCGTGACGTTCCACAACGGCGAGCCGTTCAACGCAGCGGCCGTCAAGTTCAGCTACGAGCGTGCCGTGGCGCCGGCTTCGGTCAACAAGGACAAGGCGGTGTTCAACAACATCGCCCACATCGCCGCCACCGACGATCACACGGTGATCCTGACGCTGAAGAACCCGAATCCCGATTTTTTGTTCCAGCTCGGGCAGACCACGGCATCGATCGTCGAGCCGAAGAGCGTGGCCACCAACAACACACAGCCGATCGGCACCGGACCCTACAAATTGGAGAGCTGGAACAAGGGGTCGTCGGTGGTGTTGACGCGCTGGGACGGCTATCGCGACCCGAAGGCGGTGAAGATCCGCCGCGTGACCATCCGCTTCATCAGCGACACCGCGGCCCAGGTGGCATCGCTGCTGTCGGGCGACGTCGATGTGTTCCCGCGGGTCGCCGCGGCACGCAGCCTGGCGCAGTTCCAGAACGACAAGCGCTACCAGGTGTTGATCGGCGGCTCGCGCTCCAAGACCATCCTGGCGATCAACAACAAGCGCAAGCCGCTCGATGACGTGCGCGTGCGGCGCGCGATCGCGATGGCGATCGACCGCAAGGCGGTGATCGAAGGTGCGGCCGATGGCTTCGGCACCCCGATCGGCAGCTTCTACGCGCCGGGCGCACCGGGTTACGTCGACCTGACCGGGGTCAATGCGTTCGCGCCCGACAAGGCGCGCGCGCTGTTGAAGGACGCCGGCGTCACCGCGCCGCTCGAGCTGTCGATCAAGCTGCCGCCCACGCCCTATGCGCGGCAGGGCGGCGAAGTGATCGCCGCCCAGCTGTCGAAGGTGGGCATCAATGCCAAGCTCGAGAACGTGGAATGGGCGCAGTGGATGTCGGGCGTGTACGGCCAGAAGGCCTACGACCTGACGGTGATCGCGCACGTCGAGCCGCTGGACTTCGGCAACTTCGCGCGTCCCGGCTACTACTGGAACTACGAGTCCAAGCAGTTCAACGACCTGTGGAACCAGATCAATACCACCGCCGATGCGACGCAACGCAACAAGCTGCTGGCCGATGCGCAGAAGCTGGTGGCCGATGACGCTGTGGCCGCTTACCTGTACCAGCCGACTTGGATCACCGTCGGCAAGGCGGGCCTGAAGGGCGTGTGGAAAGACGCGCCGATCCTGGCCAACGACGTGTCGTCGTGGTCGTGGCAGTGACGCGGGTGCTGGCCTAGCGCGTCGCCGGCATCAGTGCGCCGAACGGCGCCGCGGTCGCCGCGGCCGGTGTGGCCACGCTGTGCACGCCCAACGGCGTGGTGTCGGGTTGTGCCGGCAAGCCGTCGAGGTGCGCCGCATCGGCCCACAGCACGACCTGCAGCGCGCCATCGCGCCAGCGCAGCCGATTGATGCCGGTGTTGGGGATCTCACAGGTGCGTGCGCCATGCAGCGTCTGCTGCTGCGCGGCGCGCCACAGCATGTCGAGCACACCGCCGTGCGTGAACACCGCGACGCTTCGCCCGGGATGCGCCTGCACGATGCGCTGAACGCCGCGCAACACCCGCTCCTGGAACGTGCGCACGCTCTCGCCGCCACCCGGCAGCGCGTAGTCGGCATCGTGGCGCATCCACTGGGCCCACAGCTCGGGGTGGCGCTGCGCGATGGTCGGCGCGTCGAGACCTTCGAGCACGCCAAAGGCCTGCTCGCGCCACAACGGGTCCACTTCGATCGGGCGTCCGGCTGCGGCGGCCTGTGCGGTGGCGTGCGCGCGTTGCAAGTCGCTGGCCACCACCACGTCGAACGATTCGCGCGCGAGACGCCGTGCGAGGCGCTCGGCCTGCGCACACCCGGCGGCGTTCAGCGGCACATCGATCTGGCCTTGGAAGCGGTGCTGGCGGTTCCAGTCGGTTTCGCCGTGCCGGATCACGATCAACTCGGTCATGATGCGAATTGTCGTTCCATTCGATGAAGAAACGATGCACACGGTGATCCTGTTGCCTGGCCTGGCCTGCGATGACGCGCTGTGGCGTGATCAATTGCCTGCGCTGGCGCCGCGCCACCGCGTGCGCGTGAGCGACGTGCACCAGCGCCATGCCACGCTGCCTGAGATGGCACATGCGCTGCTGGCCGAGCACGACGGGCCACTGGTGCTGATCGGCAGCTCGATGGGCGGCATGCTGGCCCAGCATGCGCACCGCGCGGCGCCGCAGCGCATCGCCGGCATGGCGTTGCTGTCGACCACGGCGCGCGCCGACACGCCCGAGCTGATTCGGCTGCGCAGCGATGCGATCGTCGAGTTTCAGAGCGGCCATGCCGAGCTGGTGTTGCGCGCCAACGCGATGTTCGCCTTCCACCCGGACCATGCCAGCGATGCGGCGCAGGTCGACGACTATGTCGAGCAGATCCTGCGCATCGGCGCCGCACAACTGATCGCGCAGAACCGCGCGGTGATGGCACGAGTGGACATGCGGCCGTGGCTGTCCGACATCCGGTGCCCGTTGCTGGTGGCCGTGGGCGACCAGGACCTGCTGACACCGCTGGAGCACTCGCGCGAGATCGCTGCGGCCGTGCCGCATGCGCAACTCGAGGTGGTGCCGAACGCCGGACACCTGATGACCTGGGAACAACCCGCGCTCGTCAACGCGCTGTTGTTACAGTGGCTGGAGCAAGTGCCGTCCAAGCCCCTCGGCTGAGCGGGGCGCAGCGGCGGACGTTACCGTTTAAAGCCTTGCCCGGTGCGCTGAAAGGCGACACCATGACCGGAACGAATTTTGCCCATCCGGACCGTCCACCATGGCCGCCAAACACCTCTCCTCCCGCACCGCGCTGCTGCTGCTGGCGCTGCTCGCCAGCGGCGCTGCACAGGCACAGAACGAGGCCGCCAAGGCGGCTGACGACTGCGAAGCCGCGGTGTCCGATTCGGTCAAGCGCATGCGCGGCCGCGAGGCGCAGGACGTGCAGTTCGTCAAGTCCAGGCGCACGCTCACGCCGTCGACCGACGACGAGACCAGCCTCAAGGGCGAAGGGCGCTACCGCGGCGCCAGCGGCCGCTCGATGCCGTTCAGCTACGGGTGCGCGATCAACACCAAGACCGGCGCGACCTCTGGCGTGGTGTTCCGCGACCTCGCAGTGATCGAAGACAAGCCATTCCAGCCCGACCTGACCAACGTGTCGGTGATCGATTGCGAAGGCGCTGCGGTGGCGTCGCTGAAGAACAAGCACCCGCGCGCCGGTCGCATCGTGCTCGACGGCGAGACGCGCCAGCTGCGCCCGGCTGCCGACGAGCGCATTGCGCTCGAAGGGCGTGGTGCTTTGGAGCGTGCGCCGGGCATGAACAGTTCGCCCTTCACCTATCGCTGCGAGGTGGAGCCGCGCAGCGGGCGCATCGTCAGCATCCAGACTGCGCTCTAGGTCGACGGCGGCGCGCGCCGCACGGGTAGCATCCGAAGCGCTCCGGCATCCGGTCGGGGCGCTTTGTTTTTCTGTTGCCCCAGGAGCCCGAGCGATGCCGCGCATTCCATACAAGACCGACGCCGAGGCGGGCCCGCCGGATCTGGTGGCCGCGATCCGCAAACGCCGCGGGGGCCGGCTCGGTGCGCTCGACCGCCTGCTGTTGTACAGCCCACCGTTTGCCACCGGCTGGAACGAGATGATGGGGCGTGTGCGCAACGAGCTCGAAGTGCCGATGCCGCTGCGCGAGTTGGCGATGTGCGCGGTGGCGGTGCTCAACCGCGCCGAATACGAACTGCACCACCACGGGCCGATCTTCCTGGCGCAAGGCGGCACGCAGGCGCAGCTCGACGCGCTGCGCAAGCTGCCGGCCATCGACGAGGCGCCATTCGATCCGACACAGCGCGCCGTGCTGCACTTGGCGCTGGAGATGACCCGCGACGTCGAGGTCGCCGATGCCACGTTCAGCGCGGCGCAGCGAGCCCTCGGCGACGACCGCCACCTGTTCGAGCTGATCGGCGTGATCGCGGCCTACAACATGGTGTCGCGCATCCTGGTCGCAGTGGGCGTGCGGGCGACCGACTGACGTGCCGCCATGAGCGAACCCACGACCCTGCCGTGCATCGATCTGGGCCCGCTGCGCGATGTGCGCGCGCCGCACGAGGCACGCCAGGCGGTCGCGCGACAGCTCGATGCCGCGGCGCGCCGCCACGGCTTCTTCTATGCGGTGAACCATGGCGTCGATGCCGCATTGATCGAGCGCCTGGTGGCGCAGGCGCGCAGGTTCTTCGCGCAAGACGATGCGACCAAGCTGCGCATCCCAATGGCGGCCGGCGGCACCGCCTGGCGCGGCTACTTTGCGGCGGGCGGCGAGCTCACCTCGAACCGACCCGATTGGAAGGAAGGCTTGTACCTGGGCAGCGAGCTTCCGCCCGACCATGCGCGCGTGCGCGACGGCGTGATCCTGCACGGCGCCAACCTGTGGCCCGAGATCGCTGGCTTTCGCGACGCGGTGCTGGCCTACATCGACGCGCTGACGCAACTGGGCCATGCGCTGATGCGCGGTTTCGCGCTCAGCCTGCAGTTGCCCGAACACTGGTTCGCCGAGCACGGCACGGCCGATCCGCTGATCCTGCTGCGCGTGTTCAATTACCCCGCCCGCGCGGTGCCCAAGCACATCGACGCCGGCTGGGGTGTCGGCGAGCACACCGACTACGGGCTGCTCACGCTGCTGTGGCAGGACGACGTCGGCGGTCTGCAGGTGCGCGACGGCGAGCGCTGGATCGACGCGCCGCCGCTGCCCGGCAGCTTCGTGTGCAATGTCGGCGACATGCTCGACCGCATGACGGGCGGGCGTTGGCGTTCGCTGCCGCATCGTGTGGGTCTGAACACCAGCGGCCGCGACCGGCTGTCGATCCCGCTGTTCTTCGACCCGGACTTCGACGCTCGCATCGTGCCGGTGCCCGGTGCGCTGGTGGGCGCCGACGACAGCAACCGGCGCTGGGACGGCGCGAACCTGCACGCGTTCGAAGGCACCTATGGTGACTACGTCAGCGCGAAGATCGGTCGTGTGTTCCCGCAGTTGAAGCAAGCGGTGGCACGCGGCGCGGACTGATCCGCTGCCGGTTCACGCATACCAAGGCGCATCACGCTCGGCATCGATGCCGTAGCGCGCGATCGCCTCGGCGCACAACGCGGCGTCGACCGTGCCTTGCCGCCGCAGCGCATCGAGCGCGGCAAGCACCACGTGGTGCCGATCCACCTCGAAGAAGCGGCGCAGCGCCGAGCGTGTGTCGCTGCGGCCGAAGCCGTCGGTGCCGAGCACGCTGAAGGGCGCCTCGACGTGGCCGGCCACCAGTTGCGGCCAGCCGCACACGCTGTCGCTCGCCGCCACCACCGG
>DATKJN010000532.1:0-3480 GCA_035543655.1 Burkholderiaceae bacterium
GCAGGCGCTCGGTGCGCAAGTCTCCGATGGTCGGCGGGTAGGGCGCGAGCTGGTTGGCGAAAGCAGCGACGAGCACCAGAGCAAGGACCGCCAGCAGTCCCGCCACGGCGAGGTGGTTGCTTGAAAAAGCGCGCCACGCGCCGTATGCCCGGCCGAAGGCGGCCTGACGCCGCGATTGCGGGCGCTCGCTCATCAGCCATTGCACGAGTTCCGTCATCGCTCCTTCGTCCGCGGATCGAGCCAGCGGTACAACGCATCGCTGAACAGGTTCAAGCCGATGAAGATCGTGCCGACCACGATGGTGCCGCCGAGCACGGCGTTCATGTCGGCGTTCTGCAGCGAGTGGGTGATGTACAGGCCCAGGCCGGGCCAGGAGAACACGGTTTCGGTGAGCACCGAGCCTTCGAGCAGGCTGGCATACGACAGCGCCACCACCGTCACCAACGGCACCATCGCATTGCGCAGCGCGTGGCGCCAGACGATGCGCGTTTCGGACAGGCCCTTGGCGCGCGCCGCAACGATGTACTCCTGGCCCAGTTCATTCAACATGAAGGAGCGCGTCATGCGGCTGATATAGGCGAGCGAGAAGCCGCCCAGCAGCGAGGCCGGCAGCACCAGGTGCGAGAAGGCGTTGCCGAAGGCCTCCCACTCGCCGGCCATCGCCGCATCGACGAGCAGCAGGCCGGTGACCCGCGGCACCGAATACTCGAACGCCACACCGATGCGGCCCGGCCCGCCGATCCAGCCGAGCTTCGCGTAGAAAAGCACCAGGGCCATCAGGCCGAGCCAGAAGACCGGCACCGAATAGCCGACCAGGCCGATCACGCGCACGCTGTGATCGACGATGCCGCCTCGCCGCACGGCCGCCCACACGCCCAGCGGAATGCCCAGGCCGGCACCGATCAGGATGCCGGCGGTGGCCAACTCCAGCGTGGCCGGGAATGTCTTCTTGATATCGCTCCACACCGGGTTCGCGGTCAGCACCGAAGTGCCGAATTCACCGTGCAGGGCCTTGTTCACGTAGATGGCGAACTGCTGCCAGCGCGGCTGGTTGAGGCCCATCTCTTCGCGCACCCGCGCGATCACATGCTCGGGTGCGCGGTCGCCCACGATGGCCAGCACCGGATCGACCGGGATCACCCGGCCGATGAAGAACGTGACCGCGAGCAGGCCGAGGTAGGTCAGCGCGACGATCGCCGAGAAGCGGCCGATCGCGCCGAGGGCCTTGGCCGGCTTCACCTATCGCTTGCCGACCACGAACATGTAGGTTGAATCCGAGGTCGGCCCGATCGTCAGGCCATCGACGTTGGCGCGGAACGCCGCCACTTCGGTCTGCTGATAGAGCATCACGAAGGGGCTCGTCTTGCGGAACTCGGCCTGGATGTCCTGGTACATCTTGGCGCGCTTGGCGCCATCGCGCTCCAGCGCCGCCGCATCCGACAGCTTGGTCAGCTCCGGAATGTCCCAGGCATTGCGCCAGGCCAGCGGCTTGCTCTTCGCGTCATCCGCGTTGTTCGCGTTGCGGGCGAAGGTGTCGGCGTTGGTGTGCGGGTCCCAATAGTCCGCGCCCCATTGGCCGATGTAGATGTCGTGCGTGCGCGCGCGGTACTTCGTCAGCGTTTGCTTGCCGTCGCCGGGCAGGATCTCGAGCTCGATGCCCGCCTGCTTCATCGTTTGCTGCACGGCTTCGGTGATGCCTTGCACCGGCTGGATGCTGCGCATGTCGATGGTGACCTTGAAACCGTTGGCGTGCCCGGCCTTGGCCAGCAGCGCCTTGGCCTTGGCCACGTCGAGCTTGTACGGATTTTCCTTGCTCGCGCCCAACAGGCCGATGGGCAGGAAGTTCTGGTGCACCACGCCGATGTTCTTGATGATCGTGTCGCCGATCGCCGCGTAATCCACCAGCCACTTGAAGGCTTCGCGCACTTCCGGCTTGGCCAGGATCGGGTTCTTCATGTTCAGGCTGAAGTAGTACACCGTGCCCTTGGGCGTGGCCGTCGTCTTCACGTCCTTGTTGGCGGCCAGCGCCGCCAGATCCTGCGGGCTCAGGTTGCGCGCGATGTCGGCGTCGCCCTTCTCCAGCATCAGGCGCTGCGTGGCGCTCTCCTTCACGTGCCGGTAGATCACGCGCGCCATCTTCGATTTGGTGCCGTGGTAGTTGTCGTTGCGTTCGAGCGTGACCAGCTCGTTGGCACGCCACTCGCGGATCTTCAGCGGCCCGGAACCGGCGTAGTTGGTCTTCAGCCAGGCGTAGCCCATGTCGCCGGCCGCCTCCTTGCTGACCACCAGCTTCTTGTCCACCACCGCGGCAATGTTGGCGGTGAGGCAGTTGTAGACCAGGGTCGGCGCGTAGGGCTTGTCGGTTTCGATCGTCAGCGCCAGCGGCCCGGTCTGCTTGACCTTGTCCTTGACGGTCTCCTTTGTCAGGCCGAACTGGGTGAGGATGAATGCCGGCGTCTTGTCCAAGAGCACCGCGCGGTGCAGCGAGAACACCACGTCTTCGGCGCTCAACGCATTGCCCGAGGCGAACTTGACATTCGGCTTCAACTCGAAGCTGTAGGTCTTGCCGTCGGCGGACACGCTCCACTTGGTGGCCAGATCCGGCAGCAGCTTCGAGGGATCGTTCACGTCGTAGCGCAACAGGCGGTCGTAGCCGTTGCCCATCAACTCGCCGGCCGAAATCTCGAAAGCCTCGGCCGGATCGAGCGAAATGATGTCGTCGAAAGCGGCGGCCACCACCAGGGTGTCCTTGGGCGTGTTGGCCCGCACGGCAAGCGGCAGCGCCGCGGCACCGAGCAGCGCACCGGCTTGGCGGCGGTTCAACATCAACGGATTCATGCTGGGCTCCTTGAAAAAGTCCTTCATCGCTCGGCCCAAGTTCGCAACTTGGAAGCTGACTCAAAGTCGTTGCAGTTTGCGTGCAGCACCCGCGTAGAGCACGTCTCGCATCGCCGCGGCGGCGCGCGCGTGGAAAGCAACCGCTGCGGGATCGAAATCTCGGGCCGGCACGGGCGTGCGCTCGAAGTGCCCGTACCGGTCCTCACCCCGCACCAACGCCGCGCAATCCCAGCTTCCCACCACCTGTTGGGTCGCAGGCGGCATGAAATGCATCGACACGCCGATGCGCCGATCCGAAGACAGATTCGGCCCCGAACCGTGTGCCAGGCAGTAGTTGTGCAAAGACATCTGCCCGGCACGCAAAGGCATGAAAGCGGCGCGCGACTCGTCCAGCCCGGAAATCGACTGCCCGCGCGTCAGCATGTTGTCTTCGTCGTAGGTGTCCTGGTGCGACAACGTTTCGCCCACGTGAGTCCCCGGCATGACCTTCATGCACCCCGCCTCGACGCTGGCATCGGAAATGGCGAACCAGGCCGTGACGACGTTGCGCGAAGACAATCCCCAGTAGGTGTTGTCCTGGTGCCAGGACACGAAGCTCTTCGAGCCGGCGTCCTTGATCCAAAAGATGGTGCTCCAGCACAG
>DATKJN010000533.1:0-2500 GCA_035543655.1 Burkholderiaceae bacterium
GCCGCCCACCAGCACCACGTCGCTCAGTGCGGCACGTTCTGCTTCAGCGTCGCGCAGCACCGACAGGCGCTCGACCAATGGAGCACTCGCCACCATCAGGCGCGCGCCGCTGTCGCGCACCACGTGTTCGAGCAGTCGGCCGCGATAGGCCAGGTTGATCGGCACGCAGGCCGCACCCAACTCGTTGATGGCCAGGGCGACGCGCAGCGCGTCGGCCCCGTTGGGCAGCCACGCCAGCACGGTGTCACCCTGCTTCACGCCGAGCGCCTGCAGGCCGGCAGCCGCGCGCCGCACCTGGGCCCGCGCCTGCGCATACGACCACAGCGTGCCATCGGCCAGGCGGACGAACACGGCGTCGGGCGTCTCGCGCGCCCAGCGCTCGAGCAGCAACGGCGCCACGCAATCCTCGCGCGGCGGCACGCGGCGATCGAACGACGCTTCGGTCGGTGCGGACATGGCTTCTCCGGTCGCAACGGGCCGCCGCAGTGTGCGAGCCGGGGCCGGCGCCGCACCATGGTGTTTGTACTTTGTCGACAAACGACCGTTGGCCGCTATAACCACGCCATGCCAAAGCCCGTCCCCGCGCCGACACGAAGCAAACTCGCCGCTGGCGTGTTGAGCCGCGCGCTGACCGCACCGGCCGACGCCGCCCACCCCACGCTGGCCCAGCGCATCGCCGATGACCTCGGCGTGGCCATCGTCGATGGCGCGCTGGCCGACGGCGAGCGCATCCGCGAAGAAGAACTGGCCCGCCATTACGGCGCCAGCCGCAGCCCGGTGCGCGAGGCGATCGCGTTGCTCGAGCGGCGCGGCCTGGTGCGCACGGAGCCGCGGCGTGGCACGCACGTGATCGGCCAGTCGCTCGACGTGATCGCCGACCTGTTCAACATGCGCGCGGTGCTGGTCGGTTTGGCCAGCCGCTATGTCGCCCGGCGCCGCGACCCCGCGGTGATCGCCCAGTTGCAGGCCCATGTCGATGCGTTGGTGGCGGCGGTCGAGCGGCCCGGCATCACGCCGCTGGCGTTCGCGCGCCAGGGCGGCGACACGGCGGCCGTGATCGTGCGCCAGTGCGGCGCGAGTTATCTGGTGCAGATGCTGAGCGACCACGCTCACCATTCCGGCTGGGGCATGATCTGGCGCAAGCGCGCGCTCGACTTCAAGACGGTTGAGCGGCGACGCCGCTACGCGCAACAGTTCCAGCAACTGGTGCGGTGCGTCGCACAAGGGGCCGACGCCGACGCGGAACGGCTGCTGCGCCAAATGATGTTCGAGTCGCGCGACCGCGTGCTGGCGGCCATTGCCGAGGCGCGCGGCGGGCAGATCGATCCGGTGCATTGCCTGGCCGATGCGCCGCCCGCGGTGTCGGTCGCATAACGCACAGCGGCCATCAGGAGAAGAACGCCATGACGCAAGCCTTGCTCGAACGACACGAAGGCGCGCTGCGCGTGCTGTCGATGAACCGGCCCGAGCGCCGCAATGCATTGAACGCGCAGATGCTCGAAGGCCTCGTCAACGCGCTGCGTGCCGCGGCCGATGACGGCGAAGTCGGCGCCGTGCTGTTGCGCGGCGAGGGCCCGGCGTTTTGCGTCGGCGGCGATGTCAAGGGCATGGCCGAAGGCGCCGGGCGCGACCTCACGCTCGAGCAGCGCCTGCGCGGCCTGCGCGCGCGCATGGAGAGCTCGCGCTTGCTGCACACGATCGCGAAGCCCACGGTGGCCGCCGTGCATGGCGCGGTCGCCGGAGCTGGCTTGGCGATGGCGCTGGCCTGCGACTTCCGCGTGGTCGCGCGCTCGACCAAGATCACCACCGCGTTCGCCAAGGTGGGCCTGTCGGGCGACTTCGGCGGCAGCTGGTTCCTGACGCAGATCGTCGGCGCGGCGCGTGCGCGCGATCTGTACCTGCGGCCGCGTGTGATCTCGGCCGACGAAGCCCTGGCGCTGGGCCTGGCGACCGAAGTGGTCGACGACGACGCGCTGCAAGCGCGTGCGCTGGCGTTCGCCCACGAGTTGGCCAATGGGCCGCGCGTCACGCTCGGCTACATGAAAGAGAACCTCAACTTCGCGCTGCACGGCACGCTCGAGGCGGCGCTCGACCTGGAAGCGCTGCACCACACGATGTCGGCCGTGACCGACGACCACAAGGAAGCGGCTGCCGCGTTCGTCGAGAAACGCGACCCCAAGTTCGCCGGCCGCTGAAGCGCGCACCCGCCATGACGCTGCGCCTGCGCCAGATCTGCCTCGTGGCGCCGCAGCTGGCGCCGGTGGCGGAGGCGATCGAGTCGATCCTCGGCTTGCCGGTGTGCCACCGCGACCCCGCAGTCGGCAAGTACGGTCTGGAGAACGCCCTCTTCGTCTGCGGCCACCAGTTCCTCGAGGTGGTGGCGCCCACGCGCGACGGCACCACCGCGGGCCGCTACCTGCAGCGCTCGGGCGGGCGCGGTGGCTACATGGCGATCTTCGACACGCACGATCCCGAACGGCGCCGCGCGCACGCCGAGGCG
>DATKJN010000534.1:0-4658 GCA_035543655.1 Burkholderiaceae bacterium
CGGCCGGCGCTGTCGTGGTACCTTGAGGGCTCGCAACGCATCTGCGCGTTGCGGGAGCCGGTGACGATGAAGCGTGTGCCCCTGTACAGCCGAACGCCCGATCGCACGCGCGCCGTCCCCGGCCGCGCGCTCCCGGGCCAAACCCCGAATCCCGATGTCGACGACGACACGCCCGACCCGCCCGGCTGGCTGGCCCGCAGCAGCCAGCGCACGGGCGCGGCGATCAAGCGCCACGAACGCTTGGCGTGGGCCGCACTGGCCGTCGCTCTGACGGTCATCGCCGGCTGGCCGGCATGGACGCTGCGCGAGCGCCAGATGCCCACCTTCGAGCAGATCGACCACGCGATGCGCGAGTCGATCGCCAAGGAGCCGCTGCAAGCGGCCGCCGCCAATGCCTACGAGGCGGTGATCGGCTCGGTGGTGCGCGTGATCGGCGAGCAGCCGCCCGGGCGCGTCGACCCGAAGGAAGGCGAAGACCGCAGGAGCGTGGGCACCGGGGTGGTCATCGTCGACAAGGGCATCATCCTGACCAACCTGCACGTGGTCCATGGCGCCTCGCGCATCAAGATCACCTATGCCAACGGCATGGAGTCGGAGGCCCAGCTGATCAACGTGCAACCGGAAAACGACCTCGCGGTCCTGCAGGCCGCCTCACGCCCCGACGAACTCGAAGCCGCGACGATGCGCTCCACCGGCGGCCTGCGCCCCGGCGAGGAAGTGATCGCGATCGGCCACCCGTTCGGCATCGGGCCGTCGGTGTCGCAGGGCGTGGTGTCGGGTTTGAAGCGCGAGTTCCGCTCGCCCGAAGGCAAGCGCATCCTGACCAACCTGATCCAGTTCGACGCCGCCGCCAACCCGGGCAATTCGGGCGGCCCGCTGGTCACGATGGACGGCCACGTGGTCGGCATCGTCACCGCGATCATGAATCCGACCGAGGCGCGCACGTTCATTGGCATCGGATTCGCGGTGCCGATCGAGAACGCCGCCACCGCCGCCGGCCTGCCGCCGTTCTAGCGCGAATTCGCGCCTTCTGCTTTTCGCTTCCCTTCCTCAATCAATCCGCCGTATCCGATGACCCCCAATCCGAATGCCGAACCGGCCACGCTGATGGAACGCATCCTCTACGAGGTGAAGCGTGTCGTCGTCGGGCAAGACCGTTTTCTCGAGCGCGTGATGATCGCGTTGCTGGCGCAGGGCCACCTGCTGGTCGAAGGCGTGCCGGGCCTGGCCAAGACGCTGACCGTGAAGACGCTGGCCTCCGCGATCCGCGGAACGTTCCGGCGCATCCAGTTCACGCCCGACCTGGTGCCGGCCGACTTGGTGGGCACGCGCATCTACAACCAGAAGACTGGCGAGTTCGGCACCACGCTGGGCCCGGTGTTCGCCAATCTGCTGCTGGCCGACGAAATCAACCGCGCGCCGGCCAAGGTGCAGAGCGCGCTGCTCGAGGTGATGCAGGAGCGCCAGGTCACGATCGCCGGCGAGACGCACAAGGTGCCCTCGCCGTTCGTCGTCATGGCCACGCAGAACCCGATCGAGACCGAAGGCACCTATGCGTTGCCCGAGGCGCAGGTCGATCGATTCATGATGAAGGTGCTGGTCGACTATCCGAGCGACGACGAGGAGTTCGTCATCGTCGAGCGCGTCATCGGCGCGCCGACCCTGGTGGGCGCGGTGGCGTCGACCGGCCAGCTCGCCGAGCTGCAGCAGGAGTGCCGCAAGGTCTACGTCGACCCGAGCCTGATCCAGTACGCGGTGCGCGTGGTCGGCGCGACCCGTCGCCCCGACAAAGCCGGGCTCGGCGAACTGAGCAAGTACCTCACGTACGGCGGCAGCCCGCGCGCCAGCATCTCGATGGTGGAAGGCGCGCGCGCGCTCGCGTTCCTGCGCGGACGCAACTACGTGCTGCCCGAAGACCTGACCGATCTGGCGGTGGACACCTTGCGCCACCGCCTCGTGCTGTCGTACGAGGCGCTGGCCGAAGGGCTCGACGCCGACGCGATCATCGCCAAGGTGATGGCCCGCATCCCGGTGCCCGACAAGCCGCTGCAGCATCCCGAACAAGTCAAATCCTGAGCCACGAGTCCGCTCGCACCATGCCTGAGGTCGCCGTCTCGACTGCCACGCCCGACCAGCTGCTGCGCCAGCTGGAGTGGACGGTGATCCGACGCCTCGACGGGCTGCTGCAAGGCGACTACCGCACGCTGTGGCGCGGCGCCGGACTGGACCTGGCCGACCTGCGCGCCTACCAGCACGGCGACGACGTGCGCCACATCGACTGGAACGTCACCGCGCGGCTCGACGAGCCGCACGTGCGCCAGTTCACCGAAGACCGCGAGCTGAGTGCCTGGTTCCTGCTCGACCTGTCGGGCTCGATCGACTTCGGCTCCAACGAGCGCACCAAGCTGTCGGTGTCGGAGGGTTTCGTCACCGTGCTGGCACGCCTGCTCACGCGCCACGGCAACCGCGTGGGCGCGCTGCTGTACAGCCACCAGGTCGACGGCATGCTGCCGGCGCGCATCGGCCGCAACCACGTGCTCGAGCTGATCCAGCGCATGCGCAACCGGCCCGCCGCGCCCAAGCCCTCGCGCAAGAGATCGCGCCGCGGCGCGCCGCCGCTGCGGCAGACCGTGCTGGCCGACCTGCTGCGTTCGGCCGACACGCTGATCCGCCGCCGCTCGATGATCTTCGTGGTGTCCGACTTCATCAGCGAGCCGGGTTGGGAAGACGCGCTCGGCCGCCTGTCGCGGCGCCACGAGGTGCTGGCGGTGCGCCTGTACGACCCGCTGGAGCTCAAGCTGCCCGACGTGGGCCTGGTCACGATCGAAGACGCCGAGAGCGGCGAGCAGGTGTTCGTCGACACCAACGACCCGTCGTTCCGCGAGCGCTTCGCCGCGCTGGCCGCGCAACACGAGGCCGAGTTGCGCGCTGCCCTCGGCAAGGCCCAGGTCGACACGCTGGAACTCGCCACCAACGACGACCTGCTGGAGTCGCTGCTGCGTTTCGTCGCGCTGCGCCGTCAACGGGCGCGTCAGCGCAGCGGTACACACATGCCGGCACACCTGCGCGGCGCTGCAACCCCCATCGCCGACCCCCTGGCGGCGGGCGCCGCCTCCCCCCGAGGGGGACCAAGTCATCTCGGGGCGGCCCTTCGATGACTGAGAACCAACATGAAGTTCCTGTGGCCTGAAGCCTTGTGGGTGCTGGCGGTGGCGATGCCATCGCTGGTGATGCTCTATCTGTGGCTGCTGCACCGGCGCAAGAAGAACACGGTGCGCTTCGCCAGCGTGGCGCTGGTCAAGCAGGCGCTCGGCAAAGGGCCGGGCTGGCGGCGCCACGTGCCGCCGATCCTGCTGGGCCTGGCGATCGCCACGCTGCTGTTCGCGGTGTCGCGGCCGCTGGCGGTGATCAAGCTGCCGTCGGCACAGGAAACCATCATCCTGGCGATGGACGTGTCGGGCAGCATGCGCGCCACCGACATCAAGCCGAGCCGCATCGTCGCCGCGCAGGACGCCGCCAAGGGCTTCGTCAACGAGCTGCCGAACTCGGTGCGCGTGGGCGTGGTGTCGTTCGCCGGCACGGCAGCGGTGGTGCAGGCACCCACGTTGAGCCGCGAAGACGTGGTGGCCGCGATCGACCGCTTCCAGCTGCAGCGCGCCACCGCGATCGGCTCGGGCATCGTGCTGTCGCTGGCCACGTTGTTCCCCGACGCCGGCTTCGACCTGTCGCAGATCACCGGCGCCAAGCCGATGCCGCCGGGCTTCGGCGACAAGAAGCAGGACAAGGAAGCGTTCAAGCCGGTGGAGCCGGGCTCCTACGCGTCGGCCGCGATCATCCTGCTGACCGACGGCCAGCGCACCACCGGCCCCGACACGCTCGAGATGGCCAAGCTCGCCGCCGACCGCGGCGTGCGCATCTACACCGTCGGCATGGGCACGAAGGAAGGCGAGATCATCGGCTTCGAAGGCTGGAGCATGCGCGTGCGGCTCGACGAAGAGACGCTCAAGCAGGTGTCGCTGCTGACGCGCGGCGAGTACTTCTACGCCGGCACCGCCGAAGACCTGAAAAAGGTCTATCAGAGCCTGTCGAGCAAGCTGGTGGTGGAAAAGCGCGAGACCGAGGTCACCGCGATGTTCGCCGCGCTCGGCGCCGTGCTCGCTGTGTTCGCCGCCGGCCTCAGCCTGTGGTGGTTCGGCCGCGTCACCTGACGTCTTGACTCGCCTCTGACCCGCCGCTTGGCAGACTCCAACAACACGAACGGTCTGCATCGCATCGTCGTCGTCGGTGGCGGCGCCGGCGGGCTCGAACTGGTCACCCAGCTCGGCCACCGCCTCGGCAAGCGTGGGCGCGCCCACATCACGCTGATCGAGAAGGCGCGCACGCATTTCTGGAAGCCGCACCTGCACGAGATCGCGGCCGGCAGCATCGACATCAACAACCATGCCATCGACTACCTCGCGCAGTCGCACTGGCACGGCTTCCGGTACCGTCTCGGCGCCATGGTCGGGCTCGATCGCGAGCGGCGCGAGGTGCAGGTGGCGCCGGTGCTCGATGACGAGGGCAACCCGATCACGCCGCCCTACACGCGCGCCTACGACACGCTGGTGATCGCCACCGGCAGCCACACCAACGACTACGGCACGCCCGGCGTGCACGAA
>DATKJN010000535.1:0-3371 GCA_035543655.1 Burkholderiaceae bacterium
GCAAACCGCGGTGCCCAACTCGCGCCACGTGTTCCTGATGCAGGACGCGCTGCAAGGCTACTTCGTGACGCCGCCGGACCGGTCGCTCTCCATCCTCGCGTTCGACTTCGACCGCGACCCGGCGCGCATGGACGCGCACGACTGGATGTTCGACACCGAGAAGGACGTGGACCTCGCCGGCTTCCGCGCACGCGGAGGCAAGCTGCTGTTCGCGCACGGCCTGGCCGATCCGATCTTCTCGCCCGACGAGATGGTCGACTACTACCAGCGCCTGAGCGCGCGCCACGGCGCGGCCACGGCTGACTTCTCGCGCCTGTTCCTGATCCCCGGCATGGCGCACTGCCAGGGCGGCGCCGCCACCGACAGCTGGGACGGCCTCGGCGCGCTGGTGGATTGGGTCGAGAAGGGCCAGCCGCCGCAGCGCATCGTCGCCCACGGCACCACGGTCTTTCCCGGCCGCTCGCGGCCGCTGTGCCCGTACCCCGCCTATGCACACTACGACGGCGGCAACGTCGAAGACGCGGCCAGCTTCAGCTGCCGCACACCGGCGCGGCCGTGATCGCGCAGCGCTCGAGCGCGGTGGTCAATCGGGCTTGACGTTGCCCGCCCTCACCACCTCGGCCCAGCGCGGGATCTCGCGCGCGATCAGTGCGCCGAACGCCTGCGGCGTGTTCGGCGCGGCGATCGCCCCTTCGAGCGCGAGCTGCTGCATCACGTCGAGCGAACCGAGCGCCTTGTTGATCTCGGCGTTCAGTCGCGTGATGCGTTCGGACGGCGTGCCGGTTGGCGCGACGATGCCGTACCACTGGTCGGCATCGAAGCCCGCGTAGCTCTCGGCCACGGTGGGCACGTCGGGCAGCGCGGCGATGCGTTCCGGGCTCGACACCGCCAGCGCGCGCAGCCGGCCGCTCTTCACGTGCGGCAGCACCGCCGGCGTACCGGTGAACACCGAGTCGACCTGCCCCGCGATCACGTCGGACACCGCCGGCGCCGCGCCGCGGTACGGGATGTGGGTGACGAAGATCTTCGCGCGCAGCTTCAGCAACTCGTAGCTGATGTGGGCGGCGCTGCCGTTGCCGCCCGACGAGTAGGTCAGGCGCCCCGGGTTGGCGCGCGCCCGTTCGATGAAGGCCTGCAAGGTGACGCTCGGCGCCGACGCGGGCACGGCCAGCACGTTGGGCACGCGCGCCACCCAAGCCACCGGCACGAAGCTCTTCAACGGGTCGTAGGCCAGCTTCGGGTACAGCGCCGGGTTCACCGCCAGCGTGCCGATGTGACCCATCAGCAGCGTGTGGCCGTCGGCCTCGGCACGCGCCGCTTCGGCCGCACCGATCGACCCGCCCGCGCCCGGCTTGTTGTCGATCACCACGGTCTGGCCGAGCGCCTGCTGCAGCCGGGGCGCGAGCGCGCGTGCCAGGATGTCGGTGCTGCCGCCGGGCGTGAACGGCACGACGATGCGCAGCGGCTTGATCGCCTGCGCCCAAGCGTGAGTCCAGGCCGCTGCGCCGAGCGCGACAACGAACCCGCGACGATGCCAGCGATCACTCGGACACATTGATCAGCGGCCGCTGTTGGAGCCAGCGCTTCAGGTTGTCGAGAAAGAGCGCGGCGACACGGGCGCGATTGCCCTGCGCATGTCCCGCTGAATGCGGCAGCACCATCACCTGCGGCAGGTGCCACAGCGGCGAGTCGGCCGGCAGCGGCTCGACCTCGAACACGTCAAGGCAGGCGCCGGCGATCTGGCCTGCTTGCAACGCCGCGATCAACGCCGCTTCGTCGATCACCTCGCCGCGCGCCACGTTGACCACCATCGCGCCGCGCTTCACACGCTGCAGTGCCGCGCCATCGATCAGGCGCCGTGTCTGCGCATTGAGCGGACAGGCGAGGATCAGCCAGTCGGCCTGCGGGAGCACGCTGGCCAATGCGTCGAAGCGCAGGGTCGGCACGTCCGGCGCCGCCGGTTCCGCGCTGCGCCGCACGACGGTGACCCGAAGACCCAGCATCGTGAGCCAAGGCTGCAGCGTGCGCGCGATCGGTCCCCAGCCGACCAGCACCGCATGCTGCCCTGCGAGGTCGGGCGGCAGCGGGCCGTTGGCCAGCGGCGCCCAGCGATGCTCGTGCTGCGCGTGCAGCGATTGCGCAAAGCGCCGCGACAGCGCGAGCACGCCGCCAAGCGCGGTCTGCGCCACCACGGCCGCATTGGCGCCGGCCGACGTGGTCACGGTGACGCCACGCGCACGCAGCTCGCCGTAGATCGGCCGGTCGGCGCCGGCCGAATGCGTGTGCACCCAGCGCAGCGCGTTCGAGCGACGCATCACGGCGTAGGCGGCGAGCAGGTCGTCGCCGAGCTGGGTCTTCGTGCTGGCGCCGGTGATGTCGCGCGAGATGAACACCGCGTCGACCGCATGCGACCCATCGGCGCGTGCCGCTTCGAGCGACACGACCTCGAACCCACCCGCATCGGTCTGCAGCGCCGCCAGTGCATCGGCCAACTCGCGCTGCGTCGCGCCCGACATCAGCACGCGCGGAGGAGGTGTCATGCCGTGTTCAGGATGGCGCGCATCGCGGCGGGCGACACTGCGCACCGATCACCGGCGGCCCGTCGACTGCGCCGATGTTTCACCGGCACGTCACTCGGCGGTGGCACCTGACTCCTTCACCACCGCGCGCCACTTCTCGAACTCGCGTTGCACGAACTGGCCGAACTGCTGCGGCGTGCCGCCGATCGGATCGGCGCCCTCCTTCACCATCGCGCCTTCGGTGGCCGGCACCGCGATGATCTCGTTGACGTGTTTGTTCAGCGTGGCGATCACCTCTTGCGGCGTGCCCTTGGGCGCGAAGAAGCCGAACCACGAGCCCGCTTCGAAGCCGGGATAGCCGCGCTCGGCGACGGTCGGCGTGTCGGGCAGCGACCGCGAGCGCTTGACGCTGCTCACCGCCAGCGCGCGCAGGCTGCCCGCCTCGATGTGCTGCTTGACCGATGGGATGGTCGCGAACATGAACTGCACGCGGCCGGCGAGCAGGTCGCGCAGCGCGTCGGCGCCTTTGTACGGCACGTGGGTGACCTCCAGGCCCGCACGCTTGCCGAGGATGAAGCAGCTCAGGTGCGAGCTGGTGCCGATGCCGGTCGAGCCGTAGTTCAGCGTGCCCGGCTGCGACTTCGCGTGCGCGACGAACTCGTCCATCGTCTTCGCCGGCACCGACGGGTGCACGACCAGCACGTTCGGCACCTCGGCGATCTGCACGATGGGCACCAGCTCGGTCAGCGGGTTGTACGGCAGCTTCGGGTACAGCGTGGGGTTGACCGCGATCGGCCCGACCGAGTTGACGATCAGCGTGTAGCCATCGGCCGGCGCACGCACCGCGATCTC
>DATKJN010000536.1:0-3450 GCA_035543655.1 Burkholderiaceae bacterium
GCCTGGTTCGGCTTTGCGCCCGCCTGGCGCTGGTGCGCCCCGGGCACGCCGTCGGGCGGCGTGCCGCCGCATGCGCGGGCCCAGTGGCACCGCGACTCGACCGACGGCGCCGGCGCCGCCGCGTGCCGCATCGAGCTGCCCTGGTCGCTGCTGCGCCAGCTCGACGCCCCGCCGTCACCACTGGCGGCGCAGTTGCACTGGAGCCCGGCCGCTGCCACCTTGGTGCTGGCCCAGCTGCCGCTCGATGACGTCGAGTTGGAGATGATGGAGCCGGGTGGCGCGCTGCTGCTGCCCTGTTCGATGGTCGCGCCATGGCAAGGCTGGCTGCGCGCCGCCGACGAAGGCGCGGCGACCGACCGCGGCCTGGCGGTGCGGCTGACCGATCCCTGGCATTTCAAGGTGCTGCCGGAGGCCGAGCGCCGGCCGGCGGCCAATGCCACCGACGCGGGCCTGTACGAAGTGCGCTTGTCGCTGCCGCGCCCGCTCGACGCGGCTCAGCTGGCGGGCTGGCAGCAGGGCGACCCCGGCGAGGCGGATGCGCGCGCCAGCCTGTGGCGCTGCGCCGGCGACGGCGGCAGCGCCCGTTACCTGGCCGGTGGCGCGCTGATGCCCTGGGGCGACGGCTGGGCGCTGCATCTGGAGACCCTGGCCGACTGAGCGGGCGCCGAAACTTTGAACCGGTGGCGAGGGATTCGCCACCCAACGGGTCATGGACCTGACCCAATTTTCGCCATCGTCCGCGCTGCTGACGGTGATCGTGCTGGCGCTTGCGCCATTCGTCGGCGTGATGGTGACCTCGGTCACCAAGCTGGTGGTGGTGCTGAGCCTGCTGCGCAACGCGCTCGGGCTGCAGCAGGTGCCACCCAACGTCGTGCTCAACGGCCTGGCGCTGGTACTGAGCATCTACGTGATGTACCCGGTGGGCTCCGAGATGGCAGCCAAGCTGCAGAACGTCAAGGACATCGGCAGCAGCACCCAGAGCATGATGAAGGCGGCCGATCTGGCCAAGGAGCCGCTGCGCGACTTCCTCGTCAAGCACAGCCGGCCGGTCGAGCGCGCGTTCTTCTACCGCACCGCGCAGAAGGCGCTCAAGCCCGAGCAGGCCTCCCAGTTGACCGATCGCGACTTCCTGGTCATCGTGCCCGCGTTCACCGTCAGCGAGCTGTCGGTGGCCTTCGAGATCGGCTTCCTGATCTTCCTGCCGTTCCTGGTGATCGACCTGGTGATCTCCAACGTGCTGATGGCCATGGGCATGATGATGCTGTCGCCCACCACGGTGTCGATGCCGTTCAAGCTGCTGCTGTTCGTGCTGATCGACGGCTGGGTCAAGTTGACGCACGGCCTGATCCTCACCTACGTGTAGCCCCAGCAGGAGCTGACCCATGCTTCACGGCGACATCATTCAACTGACGCAGCAGGCGCTGTGGTTCGTGCTGCTGCTGTCGGCGCCGCCGATCGTGGTGGCCGCGGTGGTCGGCCTGCTGATCGCGTTCGTGCAGGCCGCGACGCAGTTGCAGGAGCAGACGCTGCAATACGTGGCGAAGTTCTTCGCCATCGTGATCACGATCTTCATCACCGCGTCGCTGCTCGGCGGCGGTCTGTATCAGTTCGGCGACCGCGTGTTCAGCGGCTTCGCCGGCATGGTGCGCCGCTGATTCGCGGCGGCAGAGCCAGCCAATGGAAGGCTTCGGCATCGTCGGCTCGCTCGGCGACACCGCGCTGCTGCTCGGCCTGTCGGCCACGCGCATCGCGGTCGCCCTGCTGCTCGTGCCGCTGTTCACCGCCGACCTGGTTCCCGCGATGGTGCGCAACGCGATGTTCCTCGCCATCGCGATGCTGAGCCTGCTGCTGCAGCCGTCGGCCGGCCCGATCCCACTCACCGGTTGGAGCTGGATCCCGCTGTTCGGCAAGGAGGCATTCATCGGAGGAGCCATCGGGCTGTTCTTTGCCGGCGTGATGTGGGCCTTCGAGGCCGCCGGCCAGGTGATTGACACCAAGGTCGGCACCACGCAGGCGCAGGTGAACGACCCGCTGTCGGGCCACCAGACCACGCTCAACGGCGCGCTGTTCTCGCGCCTGGCGAGCTACATCTTCATGTCCGGCGGCGGCTTCATGATCTTCATCGGCACGCTGCTCGAGAGCTACGTGCTGTGGCCGGTGCACTCGCCCATGCCGACGCTGGCCGAAGGCGGCATTCGCCTGTTCGAAGGCGAGTTCGGCCGCATCATGGCCCTCACGCTGCTGATCGCGGCGCCGGCGCTGGTGCTGCTGTACATGGTGGAAGGCGTGCTGGGGCTGATCAACCGCTTTGCGCAGCAGCTCAACGTGTTCTCGCTGTCGCAGTCGCTGAAGGCGGTGGTCGCCATTTGGATCATCTGGATCCAGCTCGCCAGCCTGGTGCAACTGTTGCAGGACGACCTGCTCACTCGCGGCGGCATCGCGCTGCGCTCCTTGCGCGTGCTCTTCGGAGGCTGATATGTCATCGGAAGACAGCGGCGACAAAACCGAACAACCAACACCGAAAAAGCTCGAGGACGCGCGCAAGAAAGGCGACGTCCCGAAGAGCAAAGAGGTGTCGAGCACGGTCGGCCTGATCGTCTGGCTGGCGCTCGGCGCGCTGACGCTGACCTATGCCACGACCCGCATCGGCACGCTGTACGAATCGCTGTTTACCGTGATCGGCCAGGGCTGGGCCACCACCGGGTTCGCCGGCGCCGCTCGCGCGCTCGGCGCGCAGGCCGCCGAGCTGGCCGTGATGCTGGTGGCGATGCTGCTGGTGCCGATCGCCGCCGTGGGCCTGCTGACCGACTTTCTGCAGATGGGCCCGGTGCTGTCGTTCGAGAAGCTCACGCCCAAGCTGGAGAACATGAACCCGGTCGAAGGCGTGAAGAAGATGTTCACGCTCGACAACCTGATCGAGCTGGTGAAGTCGGTCGCCAAGACCGCGCTGCTGTTCCTGGTGGGCTGGCTGGTGATCAAGTCGGAAATCCCGCAGATCGTGGGACTGGCGCGCTCGACCGAGCTGCCGGTGCAGGCGATGGGCGCGCTGATGTGGAAGGTGACGCTGCACCTGCTGGCGTGGACGGTGGCGCTGTTCGCGCTGATCGCGCTGCTCGACGCGGCATACCAGCGCTACTCGTTCACCAAGAAGATGCGCATGAGCATGCGCGACATCAAGCAGGAGATGAAGGACAGCGAAGGCGATCCTTACATCAAGCAGCAGCGCAAACAGCTGCACCAGGAGTGGTCGCAGCGCAATTCGCAGAACGCCGCGCGCAACGCCAACGTGCTGGTCGTCAACCCGACGCACATCGCGATCGCGATCGACTACGACAAGGACAGCTGCCCGGTGCCGACCATCGCCGCCAAGGGCGAGGAGCACGTGGCGCGTGCGATGCGCGAGGCGGCCGAAGAGGCCGGCGTGCCGATCGTGCGCAACGTGCCGCTGGC
>DATKJN010000537.1:0-2778 GCA_035543655.1 Burkholderiaceae bacterium
CCCATGAAGACCACCATGCCCACCGCACCGACGCCGGTGGCCGCCAGCAAGGCGCTGAACGTGCCGGCACCACCGCCGGGCATTTCCTTGGCCAGCAGCGGCAGCAGCGACATCAGACCCGACACCTGCAGCATGAACAGGCTGATGCGCAGCATCGTGACCTGCAGGCGCGGCGACTGGCGCAGGTACTGCAGGCCGACGCGCATCGCGCCGACGAACCGTTCGCCCGGCAGCGCACTTTCCTTGCGCGCGCTTTTCCAGCGCAGGATCATCACGAACGACAGCACCGAGATCGCGGCGTTCAAGCCGAACACCACCGCACTGCCGGCACCGGCCAGCAGCGCGCCGGCGATCGCCGGGCCGACGATGCGCGGCACGTTCATCGCCGCGCCGTTGAGCGCCAGCGCGGTCGACAGCTGCGCGCGCGGCACCACGCTGGGCACGATGGCGGCGAACACCGGCCAGCGCATCGCCATCGTGATGCCGTTGAGGAAGGTGAGCAGCAGCAGCGTCGGCGCGGACAGCGCACCGGCCACCGACAGCGCCACCAGCAACAGCGCAATCAGCGCGGCCCACAGCTGCGTGCCGGCGAAGTAGCGGCGGCGGTCGACGATGTCGGCCAGTGCGCCGCTCGGCAGGCCGAGCAGGAACATCGGCAGCGTGCCCGCGGTGGCCACCAGCGCCACCAGCGCGGGATCGCTCGTCAGCGTGGTCATCAGCCACGCGGCCGCGACGTCGTGCATCCACAGCGAGATGTTGGCGGCCAGCCAAGCCAGCCACAACATCCGGAACACCGGGTTGCGCAGCGGTGCGAGCGCACCGCCAGCAGCGTTCTCGGGAGATGCACTCATGCGTTGATCGTGAGCATAGTGCAGACCACGTCCGCGGGCCGTTGCGGTGCGTGCCCATGGCGCGCGGCGACGCCCAAACGACGAAGCCCCGGCAAGCCGGGGCTTCGTGACATGGTGCGGACCCGCTGCCGGCGCGCTAAGGCTCCTCTGCCGCGAATGCCTCCTGCCGCTTGGCCTTGATCGACGGCAGCAACACGATCACGATCATCAGCGCCGAGGCGATCAGCAGCCCCGACGACAGCGGCCGGGTGAGGAACGTCGACCAGTCGCCTCGACTGAGCAGCAAGGCTCGTCGCAAGTTCTCCTCCATCATCGGCCCGAGGATGAAGCCCAGCAGCAGCGGCGCCGGCTCGCAGCCGAGCTTGTAGAACACATAGCCGATCAAGCCGAAGACAACGGCGATGTAGACGTCGAAGCTGGAGTTGTTCAGCGTGTACAGACCGATGCAGCAGAACGTGAGGATGGCCGGGAACAGAAAGCGGTAAGGCACCGTCAGCAGCTTGATCCACATGCCGATCAGCGGCAGATTGAGCACGATCAGCATCAGGTTGCCGACCCACATGCTGGCGATCAGGCCCCAGAACAGCTGCGGATTGCTGGTCATGACCTGCGGGCCGGGCTGAATGCCCTTGATCGTCATCGCCCCGACCATCAACGCCATCACCGGGTTGGGCGGAATGCCCAGCGTCAGCATGGGAATGAACGACGTCTGCGCGCCGGCGTTGTTGGCACTCTCAGGGCCGGCCACGCCGCGGATGTCGCCCTTGCCGAAGCGGCCGCTCGCGCCGGCGATCTTCTTTTCCATCGTGTAGGTGGCAAAGCTCGACAGCAGCGCGCCGCCGCCCGGCAGCACGCCGAGGATCGAGCCGAGCGCGGTGCCGCGCAGCACCGAAGGCCAGGCGGCCTTGAAGTCTTCCTTGGTGGGCCATAGGCCCTTCACGTCCTTGGTGAACACCTCGCGGTGTTCGGCCGGACGCCCGAGGTTGGCGATGATCTCGCCGAAGCCGAACACGCCCATCGCGATGGCGACGAAACCGATGCCATCGGTCAACTCGGGAATGTCGAAGCTGTAGCGCGGCACGCCGGAGATCACGTCGGTGTTGATCTGCCCCATCAGCAGCCCGAGGATGATCATCGCGATGGCCTTGATCAGCGAGCCCGAGGCCAGCACCACGGCACCGATCAGGCCCAGCACCATCAGCGAGAAGTACTCGGCCGGTCCGAACTTGAACGCCAACTCGGTGAGCGGCGGCGCGAACGCCGCCACCACCAGCGTCGCGCACGACCCGGCGAAGAACGAGCCCAGGCCGGCGGCCGCAAGCGCCGCACCAGCGCGGCCTTGGCGCGCCATCTGGTAGCCGTCGATCGCAGTCACCACCGACGCGGATTCACCGGGCACGTTGATCAGGATCGCGGTGGTCGAGCCGCCGTACTGCGCGCCGTAGTAGATGCCGGCCAGCATGATCAGCGCCGGCGTGGCATCGAGCGCGTAGATCGACGGCAGCAGCATGGCGATCGTGGCCACCGGCCCGAGCCCAGGCAGCACACCGATCAGCGTGCCGAGCACCGCACCCATGAAGGCGTACAGCAGATTCTGGAAAGACAGCGCGGTCTGGAATCCGATGCCGAGGTTCTGGATGAGATCCATGGGTGCCCCTTATCTGGCGAACGGCAGGAAGGTCGGCCACAGCGGGATCACCAGCTTGAGCCCGAGGATGAAGATGACCCACGATCCGATCGCCAGCACCACGCTGCTCACGATGACGCCGCGCCAGTGGAACTCGTCACCGGCGAAGCTGGAGATGATCACCAGCACCGGGATCGTCAAGGCCATGCCCAGGCGCGGCAGCAGCAGGCCGAACAGCAGCACGGCCAACAGGATGGTGCACAGCGGCTTCCAGGCGAACGCGCCGATCGGTTCGCCGTC
>DATKJN010000538.1:0-3669 GCA_035543655.1 Burkholderiaceae bacterium
CGCGGTAGGAGGCTGGCAGGCGCTGCAGGCCGTGCTGCGCGCGTGCGACTCGATCGCGCGCAAGCATGGCGTGTCGATCGCCAACGTGGCGACGCGTTGGGTGCTCGAGCAACCGGCGGTGGCCGCGGTGATCGTCGGCGCACGGCTGGGCGAGTCGGAACACCGAGACGACAACCTGCAGCTGTTCTCGTTCGCGCTCGATGCCGATGACCTGGCTGCGCTGAACGCGGCATTTGCAATCACGCGGCGCATCCCGGGCGACTGCGGCGATGAGTACCGCAAACCGCCATTTCTCACCGCATCGGGCGACCTGAGCCACCACCTCGACGCGCTGCCGTCGCTGTGGCCGGCCCAGGCGATGCCGCAGCGGCCCGATCGGCAGCGCGTCGACAGCGGCAGTGTGTGGGAGGGGATCGCCGGCTACTCGCGCGCCATGCGCGTCGGCGAACGCATCGTGGTGTCGGGCACCACCGCCACGCACGGCAACGGCCGCCTCGTCGGCGCGGGCGATGCAGCGACGCAGGCGGTCTACGCGCTCGACAAGATCGCCGCCAGCCTGAAGTCGCTCGGCAGCAGCCTGGACGACGTGATCCGCACGCGCGTGTACCTGCGCCACGCCGACGACTGGCGCGCGGTCAGCGAGGTGCACGGCCGCGTGTTCGCCGACGTGCGACCGGCCAACACGCTGCTGCAGGTGGCCGGCCTGATCGGCGACGGTTACCTGGTGGAAATCGAAGCCGAAGCCGTGGTCGGCGCGAGCCGATCCGGCTGATCACCCCACTAGGGCGATCAGGCCTTCGGTGGCTTGCTCAGCGCGCCCGCCGCCTTCAGCGTGGCGATCTTGTCGCCGCTGTAGCCGAGCACGTCGCGCAGCACCTCGTCGTTATGCTCGCCGAGCGTCGGTGAGCGCTCGATCTTCGCCGGCGAGGCCGACAGCTTGATCGGCATGCCCACGTTGAACCACTTGCCGCGCTGCGGATGGTCGAGCTCGACCCACATGTCGCGGCCCTTCACGTGCTCGTCGGTGGCCAGGTCTTCGGTCGACATGATCGGCCCGCAGGGCACGTCGAGCGGATTCAGGATCGCCATCAGCTCGCGCTTGGTGTACTTCTCGGCGAACTTGTTGAGCAGCGTCCACACCAGTTGCTGGTTCTTGCGCCGTTCGGCGATGGTGCCCACGCGCGGGTCGTTGGCCAGGTCGGGCACGCCCACATCGGGGCCGATGCGATTGGCGAGGTCGTTCCACACCGCCTCCTGCACCACCACGTAGAGCCAGTCGTTGGCGCCGTGCGGCTTGCAATGGATCGCATTGCCGAGCTGGCCGCCGCCGGAGTCGTTGCCGGCGCGCGGCACGTCGCCCATGTTCTGGTAGGTGGGCACCGAGTACTCGGCGAGCGATTGGCGCGTCAGGCGCTGGTGGTCGCGGAACTTCACGCGGCACAGGTTCATCACGCCGTCCATCATCGCGACTTCGACGTACTGGCCCTGGCCGGTGCGCCGCGCCTGGTGCAATGCGGCCAGCAGGCCGATCGCCAGGTGCAGGCCGGTGCCCGAGTCGCCGATCTGCGCGCCGGTGACGAACGGCGGGCCGTCGGGCACGCCGGTGGTGCTCATCGAGCCGCCCATCGCCTGCGCGACGTTTTCGTAGGCCTTGAACTCGGCATAAGGGCCGCTGGAGCCAAACCCCTTGATCGAGCCGACGACGATCTTCGGATTGATCTCGTGGATCTTGTCCCACGTGAAGCCCAGGCGCTCGAGCACGCCCGGACCGAAGTTCTCCATCATGATGTCGCAGGTCTTCAGCAGGTCGACGAAGATCTGCTTGCCCTCGGTGCTCTTCATGTTCACCGTGATCGACCGCTTGTTGCAGTTGAGCATCGTGAAGTACAGCGAGTCGGCGTTGGGCACGTCGCGCAGCTGGCCGCGCGTGGCGTCGCCCTGCGGCGGCTCGAACTTGATCACGTCGGCGCCCATCCACGCCAGCAGCTGCGAGCAGGTGGGACCCGCCTGCACGTGCGTCATGTCCAGGATGCGGACGTCCTTCAGTGCTTCCATGCTCTACTCCAACGATCGATGAATCACTTCTTCTTGGCGGCCGAGGGGTTGAGGCTCGTGATGCGGCCGCTCTCGGTGCCGGCGGTCTCGTCGATCACCGCATTGATCAGCGTGGGCTTGCGCGAGCGGATGGCGTCTTCCATGCCCTTGCGCAGCTCCGCCGGCGTGGTGGCGTTGACGCCGACACCGCCGAACGCCTCCATCAGCTTGTCGTAGCGCGCGCCCTTCACGAACACGGTGGGCGCCGGGTCACGGCCGGTCGGATCGACATCGGTGCCCTTGTAGACGCCGTTGTTGTTCATCACCACGATGCACACCGGCAGGTCGTAGCGGCAGATGGTTTCGACTTCCATCCCGGAGAAGCCGAATGCGCTGTCGCCCTCGACGGCAATGACCTGCTGCTGGGTGGTGACCGCAGCGGCCACGCAGTAGCCCATGCCCACGCCCATGATGCCCCAGGTGCCCACGTCGATGCGCTTGCGCGGCTTGTGCATGTCGACGATGGAGCGCGTGAAGTCGAGTGCGTTGGCGCCTTCGTTGACCAGCATCGCGTCGGGATTGGCCTTCACGATGTCACGCACCACGTTGAGCGCGCTGTGAAAGTTCATCGGTGAGGGGTTCTTGGCCAGCGTCTCGGCCATCTTGGCGACGTTGGTGGTCTTCTTCTCGTGGACCGCGTTGAGCCAGTCGGCCGGCGGCTTGCTCCAGCCCGAGCCGATGCCTTGCAGCAGCGCCGCCACGCACGAGCCGATGTCGCCGACCACTGGCGCATCGATGCGCACGTTGCTGTCGGCTTCCTGCGGCGAGATGTCGATCTGCACGAACTTCTGGCCGCCCCAGTCCTTGTGGCCCTTGCCGCCCCAGGTCTTGCCCTTGCCGTGCGACAGCAGCCAGTTCAGGCGTGCGCCGATCAGCACCACCACGTCGGCCGCCGGCAGCACGAACGAGCGTGCCGCCGATGCGCACTGCTCGTGCGTGTCGGGCAGCAGGCCCTTGGCCATCGACATCGGCAGGTAGGGGATGCCGGTCTTCTCCACCAACGCCTGGATGTCGGCATCGGCCTGCGCATAGGCCGCGCCCTTGCCGAGGACGATGAGCGGCTTCTTCGCACCCTTGAGCAACTCGAGCGCCCGCTTGACCGCTTCGGGCGCGGGGATCTGCCTGGGCGCTGCATCGACCACCTTGATCAACGAGGCACGACCGGCGGCGGCGTTGACACTCTGCGCGAACAGCTTGGCCGGCAGGTCGAGGTACACGCCGCCCGGGCGGCCCGACACCGCGGCGCGGATCGCGCGTGCGATGCCGACGCCGATGTCCTCGGCGTGCAGCACGCGGAAGGCGGCCTTTGCCACCGGCTTGGCGATGGCGAGCTGGTCCATTTCCTCGTAGTCGCCCTGCTGCAGGTCGACGATCTCGCGCTCGCTCGAGCCGCTGATCAGGATCATCGGGAAGCAATTGACGGTGGCGTGCGCGAGCGCATTGAGGCCGTTGAGGAACCCCGGTGCCGACACCGTCAGGCAGATGCCGGGCTTTTGCGTCAGGAAGCCGGCGATCGACGCGGCATAGCCGGCGTTCTGCTCGTGACGGAACGCGAGCACGCGCAGGCCATCGCCT
>DATKJN010000539.1:0-4954 GCA_035543655.1 Burkholderiaceae bacterium
AACATTCGCGTGGCCTTCGTGCATGCCAATTCGCCGGCATCGGCCGCCGGCGTGCTGCGTGGCGACACGCTGGTGCAAGCCGATGGCGTGTCCGCCGATGCGATCACGCCGTCCGGCATCGACACGCTGAACAACGCCCTCTTTCCTGCCGCAGCCGGCAACCACACGTTCCAATTCTCGCGCGGCGGCATCACGCAGCCCGACCTGACCCTCGCCGCCGGCAACGTCACACTGACGCCGGTGCAGCACCAAGTGCTCAACGTGAGCGGCCAGAACGTGGGCTACCTGCTGTTCAACGACCATGTGCTCACGGCCGAAGAGCCGCTGATCGACGCCTTCACCGATTTCCAGGGCGCCGGTGTGACCGACCTCGTGCTCGACCTGCGCTACAACGGCGGCGGCTACCTCTACATCGCCAGCCAGGTGGCCTACATGATCGCCGGCAGCACGCGCACCAACGGCCAGGTGTTCGAGCGCACCCAGTTCAACAGCAAGCGCACGGCCGAGAACGCCGACACCGAGTTCATCGACATCGCCTGCGTGCCGGATCCGAACACGTTCCTGTGCTCGCAGAGCGGCAACCTGCCCACGCTGAACCTGGCCCGCGTGTACGTGCTGGTCAGCGGCAGCACCTGCTCGGCCAGCGAAGCGATCGTCAACGGCCTGCGCGGCGTCGACGTCGACGTGCGGCTGATCGGCGACACGACCTGCGGCAAGCCCTATGGCTTCTTCGGCCAGGACAACTGCGGCGTCACCTACTTCCCGATCGAGTTCCAGGGCGTCAACGCCAAGGGCTTCGGCGACTATGCCGACGGTTTCGTGCCCGCGGACAACAACAACGGCAGCAACGTGCTCGGCTGCGACGCCAACGACGACCTCGACCATGCGCTGGGTGATCCGGCCGAGGGCCAGCTCGCGCAGGCGCTGTTCCACCGCTCCAGCGGCTCGGCCTGCCTGGCCGTCTCGCAGAGCAGCAGCCGCCAGTCGACACTGTCGTTGCGCGCTTCGAAGGCACCGGCGTCGGTCAAGAAGCCGGTTGCGCTGACCAACCGCAACGCGCGCAGGCCGCTGCGCTGAAGGGCCCGCGGACCGGCGGCGGGCGCGCACGCGCGTCAACCGCTGCGCCGCATGCAGGGTTACTGGAACCAGCGTCGAATACGCGGGTTCTGGAGACACCGATGCAAATGGCCTTTCTGATGGTGCGCAAGGCGGCGGCACTCGTGGTGCCGCTGTCGCTGCTGGCGGCATGCGGTGGTGGTGGCGGCGGCGGTTCGAACGAAGTGGCGCAGTCGTGCTCGCCGAACAACCCCTACCGGGTGGACGCCACCGGCCCGGTGAGGGATGCCAGCCTCACGGTCGAGAAGCAGTGGGTGCGCAGCTACGTGAATGACGTGTACCTGTGGTACGACGAGGTGCCCAACGTCAACCCGGCCGACCCGCTGTTCAGCGCCGACACCACCGCCGGCTTCTACACCTCGATCAACAACTACTTCAACGCGCTGCTCACGCCGGCGCTCACGCCGTCGGGCAAGTTCAAGGACCAGTTCAGCTTCACCTTCCCCACGCGGCAGTGGGACGAGTTGCTCAACAGCGGTTCGAGTGCCGGCTGGGGCATCGAGTGGCACTTCGACACCTTCACCACCACCAGCATCAGCGGCGTGAAGGTGGCCTACGTGCACGCCAATTCACCCGCCGAGGGCGCCGGATTCCAGCGCGGTGATGTCCTGACCTCCATCGGCGGGCTGCCGGCCTCGGCCAACACCGCCAATGCCGTCGATGCGCTGCTGGCGCGTCTGTTCCCGGCCGTGGGCGACCGCTATGCGTTCGTCTTCACCCGCGGCGGCGGCGCGGTCAACGGCACGATCACGTCGGGCCCCATCACGCTGACGCCGATCGACCACAGCATCCTGACCGTCGGCGCGTCGAAGGTCGGCTACCTGCTGTTCAACGACCACGTGCTCACGTCCGAGCGCCCGATGATCAATGCCATCGCGGCCATGCAGCAGCAAGGCGTGAGCGACCTCGTGCTCGATCTGCGCTACAACGGCGGCGGCTACCTCTACCTGGCGAGCGAGCTGGCCTACATGATCGCCGGGCCGTCGCGCACCGCGGGCCGCAGCTTCGAGACCACGGTGTTCAACAACAAGCAGTCCGCACGCAACGAGGCCACGCCGTTCTTCGACCTGGCGTGCGTGCCCGACCCGGTCACGTTTCAATGCAGCACCGACGCGCCGTTGCCCACGTTGAATCTCGGACGCGTGTTCGTGCTGACCGGGCCGAACACCTGTTCGGCCAGCGAAGGCATCATCAACAGCCTGCGCGGCATCGATGTCGACGTGCGCATCGTCGGCAGCACCACCTGCGGCAAGCCCTACGGCTTCTTCGGTGCAAGCAACTGCGGCATCACTTACTTTCCGCTCGAGTTCAAGGGCGTCAACCACAAGGGCTACGGCGACTACGCCGACGGCTTCGTGCCCGATGCCACCGGCAACAGCACCGACCGCGTGCGTGGCTGCGCGGTCGCCGACGACTTGAGCCGTGCGCTCGGCGACCCCGCCGAAGGCCAGCTCGCCGCCGCGTTATTTCATCGCGCCAACGGCACCTGTCCGCCGGCCGCTTCGCCCCGCCGCGAGGGCCCGTTGTCGGCCAGCCGTGCGGTCGCGGGCCACGTCGCCAAGCCGGCCGCGCTCAACAACCGCAACGGCCGCATGCCGGCGCGGTAGCCGAGCGCCTGCCGGCCGGACGCGCCCGCGACAGCGCGCGACGCCCGGCCCGGCTATGCTTGGGGCCGCGATGCTGATCAACTTCTTCTACACCCTGCGCGCGGCCAAGCTGAAGGTCTCCGTCAAGGAGTACCTGACGCTGCTCGAGGCGATCAAGGCCGGCGTGATCGGGCCGTCGGTCGACGACTTCTACTACCTGGCACGCACCTCGCTGGTCAAGGACGAGTCGCAGTTCGACAAGTTCGATCGCGCGTTCTCGGCGTACTTCAAGGGTGTGGAGCTGCTCACCGATTTCAGCCAGGACATCCCGCTGGAGTGGCTGCGCAAGACGCTCGAGCTCGAGCTGTCGCCCGAAGAGAAGGCCGCGATCGAGAAGATGGGCTGGGACGAGATGATGGAGACGCTGAAGAAGCGCTTCGAGGAGCAGAAGGAGCGCCACGAGGGCGGCAACAAGATGATCGGCACCGGCGGCACCAGTCCGTTCGGCGCCTATGGCTACAACCCGCAGGGCATCCGCGTCGGCCAGGACAAGGGTCGCAACCGCTCGGCGGTGAAGGTGTGGGACCAGCGCGCCTACAAGGACTACGACGACACGCTCGAGCTCGGCACGCGCAACATCAAGGTCGCGCTGCGTCGGCTGCGCCGTTTTGCGCGCGAGGGCTCCGACCTCGAGCTCGATCTCGACGACACGATCCACTGCACGGCGGCCAACGCCGGCCTGCTCGACATCAAGATGATCCCCGAGCGGCACAACAAGGTGAAGGTGCTGCTGCTGATGGACGTGGGCGGCACGATGGACGAGCACATCCATCGGGTCGAGGAGCTGTTCTCGGCGTCGAAGTCCGAGTTCAAGCACCTGGAGTTCTTCTACTTCCACAACTGCCTGTACGACTTCGTGTGGAAGAACAACCGGCGCCGTTTCTCCGAGAAGACCTCGACGTGGGACCTGATCCACAAATACAACAAGGATTACAAACTGATCTTCGTCGGCGATGCGACGATGAGCCCCTATGAAATCCTGCAGCCCGGCGGCAGCGTCGAATACAACAACGAAGAGCCCGGCGCCGAGTGGCTGCAACGACTGACGCGCACCTTTCCGAAGTACGCCTGGATCAACCCTGAGCCTCAAGGCGTATGGCAATACCGCCAGAGCATCGCGATCATTCAGCAGCTGATGCACCAGCGCATGTTCCCGCTCACGCTGCTGGGGCTGGAATCGGCGATGCGCCTGCTCAGCAAGTGATCCGCGGCGGCCCGCTGCGCGCGCTCGCGCTGCTGGGTCTCTCGCTGGTGCTCGCAGGCTGCGGCAGCCTGTTCGGCAACAAGGAAGCCGATGCCCCTGCCCCACCGCCACCGCGTGACGATGCCACCACGTTGGTGGTCGAGGCGCCGTCTCCGGCCAAGGAACTGCTCGAGCGCAACCTCGATCTGGCGCGCGTCGCCACGCTGAGCCAGCAAGAAGCGTTCGACGAGGTGGAGTGGCAACGCCTGGTGGCCGCCGCACCCGAGCAGGCGAAGGAGCTGCTGCAGACCGAAGGCTACTTCGACGCCGAGGTCACGGCGCGCCGCGAGCCCGGGCCTTCGCCCGTGGTGCGTGTGCGGGTCCACCTCGGACCGCGCATCCGCGTGATCGAGCTGGCGTTGGCGGTGCGCGGTGCGTTGCGCGAACAGACCGATGCCAACGATGCCGATGCGCGCGAGCAGATCCAGGAGCTGCACAAGTGGTGGCCGTTGCCGCCCGGCGAGGCGTTCCGCAACTCGGAGTGGAGCTCGGCCAAGCGCGCCGCGGTGGCGCGTCTGCGCGCGGCCGGCTATGCCAGCGCCAACGTGGCCGACAGCGCGGCGGAAATCGATGTCGACAGCCAACAGGCGCGGCTGAAGCTCACGCTCGACAGCGGGCCGCTGTACCGCGCCGGCGAGATTCGCGTCGAAGGCCTGGTGCATCACCACGAGGCGATCGTGCACAACCTCGCCACCATCGGACCGGGTACGCCGCTGACCGAACAGGCGCGCCTCGACTACCAGGAGAGCCTGCGCAAGAGCGGCCTGTTCGACGCCACCACCATCACCTTCGACGAAGATCCCGCCCACGCAGGCGCATCAGCGGTCACCGTGCAAGTGCACGAGTTCCCGCTGCAGTCGTTGACGGCGGGCGTCGGCGTCAGCGCCAACACCGGCCCCCGCGTGACCCTGGAACACACCCATCGACGCATCCTCGGTTATGCGGCCAC
>DATKJN010000540.1:0-11773 GCA_035543655.1 Burkholderiaceae bacterium
GCGGAAGTTGAAGTAGTTGCCGGCCAGCGGCGCGCAGATGCCGAAGCGGGCGAACCAGTCGCCTTGCCAGCCCGCTTCCATCGCCTCGCGCACGAAGGGCAGCGTGAACGGGCCGGCGGCCAGCATGGTGAGCTCGGTGTAACGCTGCTGGATTTCGCTGCCTTTGATCTTCAGCAGGCCGGCGATGTCGAGGCTTTGTTTGCCGCTCTTCTCGGCCGACAGCACGCGCAGCACCAGCATCTCGAGCGCGATGATGTCGATCTCGAGCAGCGCGATCTGGTCGCGGAAGCGCCCGTCGTCGTACACGCCCTCGGCCTTGGCAATGCGCTTGAGCCGCTCGATCTCGCGCTTGGCGCGGTTCACGTCGGCGATGTTGGTGCGCTCGTGCGCCAGCAGGTGCTTGGCATACGTCCAGCCCTTGTTCTCCTCGCCGATCAGATTTTCGGCCGGCACTTCGACGTTGTCGAAGAACACCTCGTTCACCTCGTGCTCGCCGTCGAGCATGATGATCGGCCGCACGGTGATGCCGGGCGACTTCATGTCGATCAGCAGAAAGCTGATGCCGGTCTGCGGCTTGCCATCGGTGCTGGTGCGCACCAGGCAGAAGATCCACTCGCCGAACTGTCCGAGCGTGGTCCAGGTCTTCTGACCGTTGACGATGAACTTGTCGCCGCGCCGTTCGGCGCGTGTCTTCAGCGAGGCCAGGTCGGAGCCCGCACCCGGCTCGCTGTAGCCCTGGCTCCACCACACGTCGCCCGAGGCAATGCCGGGCAGGAAGCGCTTCTGCTGCTCGGGCGAACCGAAGGCCATGATCACCGGCGCCACCATCACCGGGCCGAACGGCACGATGCGCGGCGAGCCGGCGCGTGCGCATTCTTCTTCGAACAGGTGCTTCTGCACCGCGGTCCAGCCGGGTCCACCGAATTGCTTGGGCCAACCCGATGCCAGCCAGCCCTTCTTGCCGAGGATCTGCGCCCAGCGCTGCATGTCGTCGCGCGACAGTCGCAAGGCGTGGTGAACCTTGTGGCTGATGTCCTTGGGCAGGTGGTCGGCCACCCACTGACGCACCTCTTGCCGGAACGCTTGTTCCTCGGCCGTGAAATTCAGGTCCATCGTGCGTCTCCTGTTCGAGTGCTGCAGCGTGAGCCGGCATTTGTAGCACGCACGCCGCTCGCGCTTTGTCCCTGCAGCGACATGAGACGCCGGGCCGCTCCCAAGGCGAATACCGAGGCGCGCCGCGCCAAGGTCCCAATCAGCCGCAGCGACAATCATCGCGATGAACGACGCGCCGCGCCACCCGAGCTTTGCCTGGGTGGTGGCTGCGCTGGCCACCGGACAGTTGCTCGTCTGGGCCTGGCTGTACTACGGCTTCTCGTCGTTCGTGCTGCCGATGCGCGACGACCTGCGCTGGAGCGAGCCGGTGCTGATGGGCGCATTCAGCGTCGGGCTGGCGATGTGGGGTGCGGCGTCGTACGGCGTCGGTGCGGCCATCGACCGCGGCCACGGCCGCGCGGTGCTGAGTGGCGGGCCCGTGCTCGGCGCGCTCGGGCTCGCGGCGTGGGCCGCGGTGCGCGCACCGTGGATGTTGTACGCGGTGTGGGCCGTGCTCGGCGTGGCGATGGCGATGACGCTGTACGACCCGGCATTCATCGTGCTGACCAAGCGGTATCCGCAGCGCTACCGCCAGGGCATCACCGCGCTCACGCTGGTCGGCGGCTTTGCGAGCACGCTGTCGTTCCCGGCGGTGGCGTGGCTGCTGCCCTGGCTCGGCTGGCGCGGCGCTTTGCTGGTGCTGGCAGGCACGCTGTTGGTGGTGGTGCTGCCGCTGCACGCCTGGGCGCTGCGCGGGCGCGAGCCCGATGTGGCGCTGTCGCACGATGGCCCGAGTGCCGACAGCACGCTCGGCGAGGCGCTGCGCCATCGCACGTTCTGGCTGCTGGCACTGGCGTTCACGCTGTATGCGTTCGCCTCGGCTGCGCTGTGGGCTCACGTGATGCCCGCGCTGGTGTCCAAGGGTTTGACGCAGGGCGAGGCGCTCGCGGTGGTGGTGTGGATCGGCCCGGCGCAGGTGGCCGGGCGCCTGGTGTTCGCATCGATCGGTCGGCGCTGGACCTTGCGCGCACTCGGCCTGGTGGTGTTGGCCAGTGCGCCGCTTGCGTTTTCGGTGTTCGCGCTGGCGCGTTCGGTGTGGGCGCTGTTCGTGTTTGCCGCGTTGTTCGGCGCCGCCAATGGTTTGATCACCATCGTGCGTGGCGGCCTGGTGCCCGAGGTGTTCGGCCGCGCGCAAGTCGGCCGCATCGGCGGTGCGATGTCGGCCATCGGTCTGCTGGCGCGCGCCGCGGCACCGGTGGCCGCGGCCTTGCTGCTGCTGGCGCTGGGCAGCTACCGCGAGCTGGCGTTGCTGCTGGCTGCGCTCGGCGTGGTCGCGGTGCTGTCGTTCTGGGCCGCGCGACGTCGGCATTGAGCGGTCAACGGGCGCACTGCAGGGTCACGCCGCCGGCGGCGGTCGCAGCGGCGCAGTGCAGGGCGCCGCACTGGCAGTGAGCGATCTGCGGGCCTCCGCTGCCGCCGAACACCTGCACCGGCGGCGCGCACACGCACGAGGCCGGCGGCTGGTTCTGCAGCAGCAACGAGTTGGGCTGGGCCTGCACCGGTTGCGACGGTGTGGCGACACCGACCACGATGGCGAGCACGCTGAAGGCGAAGGTGAGCGTGCCGATGGCGGCGTGGCGGCGGGTCAAGTGGATCATGCGAACTCCCGGGGCAAGGGTTGAGGGTCGGGCAAGGCGTGGCCCATTGTTCGACGAGGCCTTGACGGCGCGGATCCCTTGGATGAATACTGTATGAAAGCACAGTATTCGGTTTGAATCCCTATGGCCACGCCCGTTGCCGGCGGCGTGGCGCCTGGCGCTGCCAACCTGCAGGGCCTGCCCGCCTACGCCGAGCTGCACTGCCGCAGCAACTTCAGTTTTCTCGTCGGCGCCTCGCATCCCGAAGAGCTGGTTGCCCGCGCGCACGAGCTCGGCTACACGGCGCTCGCCATCACCGACGAGTGTTCGCTCGCCGGCGTGGTGCGTGCGCATGGCGAGGCCAAGCGGCTCAAGTTGCACCTGATCGTCGGCGCCGAGATGCGCTTGGCGCCGAGCGCCGACGGCGGCACGCCCGGCCCGCGGCTGGTGGTGCTGGCGCAATCGCGGCGCGGCTACGGCAACCTGGCGCAGTGGATCACGGTGGCGCGCCGCCGTGCCGACAAGGGCCGCTACCTCGCGCAGGCGAGCGATGTCGAAGGCCGCGTGCCGCATGCACCGTACCTGGCGGGCTTGCCCGATTGCCGGGTGCTGATGGTGGTGGATGCCACGCTTCCGTTCGAAACGCAGTTCGCGCATGCGATGTGGCTCAAGACCTGGTTCGGCTTCGAGCGCGGCGCGCTCGCCGTGGAGTTGCTGCACCGTGCGCGCGACGCCGAACGCATCGAGATCGCCGAACGGCTCGCCGCGCTCACCGGGCTGTCGCTGGTGGCCGCCGGCGACGTGTTGATGCACGTGCGCGCCCGCAAGCCGTTGCAAGACGCGCTGACCGCCACGCGGCTGAACAAGGCAGTGGCCGAATGCGGCTTCGCGCTCGAACCCAATGCCGAGGCGCACCTGCGTTCGCGCCAGCGCCTGGCCGGGCTGTATCCGCCGGCCTGGCTGGATGCCACGGTGCGCGTTGCCGCCGACTGCGCGTTTTCGCTCGACGAGCTGCGCTACGAATACCCCGAAGAGATCGTGCCCGAAGGCCACACGCCGACGAGCTGGCTGCGCACGCTGACCGAAGCCGGAGCGCGCAAACGCTATGCGGGGGGTGTGCCTGTCAAGGTGCGAAAGGCGATCGAACACGAACTGGCACTGATCGCCCGCTTGAAGTTCGAGGCCTATTTCCTCACCGTGGCCGACATCGTGCGCTGGGCCCGGGAACAGAACATCCTCTGCCAGGGCCGTGGCAGTGCAGCCAACTCATCGGTGTGTTATTGCCTGGAGGTGACCGAGGTCGATCCCGAGCGCACCGAGCTGCTGTTCGAACGTTTCGTGAGCGCCGAGCGCAACGAACCGCCCGACATCGACGTCGACTTCGAGCACCAGCGGCGCGAGGAAGTGATCCAGTACATCTACGGCAAGTACGGTCGCCACCGCGCCGCGTTGACCGCGGTGGTGATCAGCTACCGGCCGCGTTCGGCACTGCGCGACATGGGCCGGGCGATGGGCATTGACCTCGATCGCATTGCCGCGGTGGCACGCGGCCAGCATTGGTTCGACGGTCGCGAGATCGACGCCGAACGCCTGCGCGAGAACGGCTTCGATCCCGACTCGCCGATCTGCAAGCTGTGGGTCGAGCTCACCCAGGCCCTGATCGGCTTTCCGCGCCATTTGAGCCAGCACCCCGGCGGCTTCGTGATCGCGCGCGACGACGTGTCGCGCCTGGTGCCGGTGGAAAACGCGGCGATGGACAACCGCACCGTGATCCAGTGGGACAAGGACGATCTCGACACGCTGGGCCTGATCAAGGTCGATGTGCTGGCGCTCGGCATGCTGAGCGCGGTGCGGCGCGCGCTGGAGTTCGTCGGCCAGAAGGAGCAGCGCACGTGGTCGATGCAGCAGGTGCTGCGCCCGCACGGCGTGATGGCCGAGGACGATGCGGTCTACCAGATGCTCAGCCGCGGCGACAGCGTGGGCGTGTTCCAGGTCGAGAGCCGCGCGCAGATGAGCATGCTGCCGCGGCTGAAGCCGGAGAACTTCTACGACCTGGTGATCGAGGTCGCCATCGTGCGCCCCGGGCCGATCCAGGGCGGCATGGTGCATCCCTATCTGAAGCGGCGCACGGGTGAAGAGCCCGTGGACTACCCGAGCGAAGAAGTGAAGCGTGCGCTGCAGCGCACGCTCGGCGTGCCGATCTTCCAGGAGCAGGTGATGCAGCTGGCAATCCTGGCCGCCGACTTCACGCCCGGCGAAGCCGACTCGCTGCGCCGCGCGATGGCAGCCTGGAAGCGCAAGGGCGGGCTCGGCCCGTTCCATGCGCGCCTCGTCGGCCGCATGGTCGAGAAAGGCTATGAGCGCGAATACGCCGAGCGCATCTTCAAGCAGATCGAGGGCTTCGGCGAATACGGCTTCCCCGAGAGCCATGCCGCCAGTTTTGCGCTGCTGGTGTACGTGAGCGCGTGGATCAAGTGCCACCATCCCGATGCGTTCCTGGCCGCGTTGCTCAACAGCCAGCCGATGGGTTTTTATGCGCCGGCACAGCTCACGCGCGATGCGCGCGCGCACGGCGTGGAAGTGCTGCCGGTCGACGTGTTCAAGAGCCAGTGGACCAGCGAACTCGAGCCCGGGGGGCACGGGGCGCTGTGGCCGGTGCGGCTGGGCTTCAATCGGCTGCTCGGCTTTCAGGAGGACGCGGCCAAGCGGCTGCTGCATGCGCGTGCGGACAAGCCGTTCGACAGCGTCGAAGACCTGTCGCGCCGCGCCGTGCTCGACGACTCCATGATGCAGCTGCTGTCGCAAGGCGATGCGTTGGCGCCGCTCACCGGCCACCGCCATCAGGCGGCATGGGCCACCGCCGGCGTCGACACGCGTGCCAGCCCGATGCTGGCCCGCACGCGCACGCACGAGGTGCAGGCCACGCTGCAAGCACCGAGCGACGGCGAAGACCTGATGGCCGACTACCGCAGCACCGGGCTGTCGCTGAAGAACCATCCGCTCAAACTGCTGCGCGGGCAGCTGGCGGCCTTTCGCGTGCAGCCGGCGTGTGTGCTCAACGGCTACCGGCCCGGCCAGCTGGCGCGGGCCAGCGGCCTGGTCACGCACCGCCAGCGCCCCGAGACCGCCAAGGGCGTCATCTTCGTGACGCTGGAAGACGAGACCGGCGCAGTCAACGTGATCGTGTGGCCGCAGGTGGCGCAGGCGCAGCGCAAGCCGCTATTGGCTTCGACGCTGCTCACCGTCTATGGCGTGTGGCAGTGCGAAGGCGAGGTGCGCCACTTGATCGCGCGCAAGCTGGTCGACCATTCGCATCTGCTGAGCGGGCTGGTGGCCAGAAGCCGCAACTTCCGCTGAGCCCTGCGTGTCACAGGGCGTTGCGCCAGCCGGCGCCGGCCTGCCAAAATGCCCGCCTATGGCCACGCAAGCAATCACCCCGGAGCTGCGCGAGTGGATCGTCGCGCAGGCACGTGCGGGCTGCCGCCCGGAAGACGTGCTGCAGTCCATGCGCAGCAGCGGATGGGACGAGACCACCGCACTCGATGCGCTGGAAACCACGCTGGAGCAGTACCTCGCGACGCATGCGAAGAAAGAGGTGCTGCCTGCGCCGGTGCCGGTGCCGGGCCCCGACCTCACCGACAACCCGAGCGTGGTGACGGTGCTCGGGCGCGACGTGCAGATCCTGACCACCATGATGAGCCCGCGCCTGGTGGTGTTCGGCGGTCTGCTGTCCGACAACGAGTGCGACGAGATGATCGAGCTCGCCAAACCCAAGCTCGCGCGCTCGGAGACCGTGCACACACCCAGCGGCGGCAGCGAGGTGCACGCGTCGCGCACCAGCGACGGCATGTTCTTCGAGCGCGGCGAGAGCCCGCTGTGCCAGCGCATCGAGGAGCGCATCGAAGCCCTGCTGAACTGGCCGCTGCAGAACGGCGAAGGCCTGCAGATCCTGCGCTACCGCCCCGGCGCCGAGTACAAGGCCCACCACGACTACTTCGATCCGGCACAGCCCGGCACCCCCACCATCCTGCAGCGCGGTGGCCAGCGCGTGGGCACCTTGATCATGTACCTCAATACGCCGCAACGCGGCGGCGGCACTGGATTCCCCGACGTCGGCGTCGAGGTCGGTCCGATGCGAGGCAATGCGGTGTTCTTCAGCTACGACCGCGCGCACGTGGTGACGCGCACGTTGCACGCCGGCCTGCCGGTGCTCGAAGGCGAGAAGTGGGTCGCCACCAAGTGGCTGCGCGAGCGCGAGTTCCGTTGACAGCGGCCGCGAGGCCGCTGCGGCGAGGCTAACTTCGCGCCAGCGAAGTTAAGGTGCGAAGCACCGGCCGGAGTCAACCGCTGAAGCGGCTACAGCGTGCTGCTCGGGCTTGACGTCACCGGCCGCAGCGCGCCGAACGGGCGCGCGCGTGCGATGCGTTCGTTCTTGCGCTCGTCCCACAGCTGCGGTCCCTCGAGCGGCCACTGCGCGATCACCGGGCGCAGCTCGTCGCGCGGCAAACGCACGAACGCGGGCCTGCTCAGGCGCAGGATCCAAAGTCCGGTGCACAGCTTGCGCGGCAGCGGGGCTTTGGCCAGCGGTGTCCAGTACACGCAGCGGCGTTCGCCCCAGAACAGTTGGCGCTCGAAGTGCACGCGACCCGCGATGCCGCTCTCGGGCGGGAACAGCAGGTCGTGGTCACGCGTCTGCACGACGGCATAGGCGAGGTCGCCCGGCGTGTCGCCGCGATCGCAGTACACGACGATCACGCGTTCGATGTCGCTGGCGCACACGCGGTCGATCTCCTGACCGTCGCGCGAGACGATCAGGTCCATCGACAGCCAGCGTGTGTGCAGCATCGGCTTCATGACGAACACACGGTAGCGGTGCGCGTGTCCGCGTGGTGTGACCAGCGGCGACCGATGCAACGAGAGATTGGTAACCGTGAAATGGTTGGCGCAGACCCGCGCAAACCCCCGCGCACGCTGGGCCGGCGCGCGTGACGTGCCGCACGCCTGTTACGAGTCGCGGCCCAGCACCTGCAACTCGTGCGACGGCACGGTAAACACACCGGGCCGGTCGCACTGGTGCACCGCGCGCATCAGGCCCAACGCGACGGTGCGCGCCTCGATCGGCCGCACCGAATCCGGCAGCACCCATTTCAGCGGCACGTTGAGCGCCGCGCCGATGCGCTCGCCGATGCGCGTGGGCTGCCCCAACGTCGCGCGGTCGCCGAGCAGCAACGAGGGCCGCGCAAGCAGCACGCAGGCGAAGCCGAGCGTCTTCACGGCCTGCTCCAGCTCGCCCTTGACACGGTTGTAGAACACGCTCGACGCCACATCAGCGCCGAGCGCCGACACCACGCCCAGCCGGGTCGCGCCGGCCTCGCGCGCGGCGCGCGCGAAGGCGAGCGCGGCATCGAAGTCGACGGCGCGAAACGCCGCCTGCGAACCCGCCACCTTGATCGTCGTGCCGAGGCAGCAGAAGGCGTCGTCGGCGGGTGGCAACGCGCCCAGCGGCCGCGTGTAGTCGACCACGTGCTGCGTGATGCCGCTGCGCTTGGCGAGCTCGGTGTTCTTGCTGCGCACCAGCACGTGCACGGCGCCGACCGAACTCTCGGCGATCAGGGCGCTGACCAGTTCGCGGCCCACCAGCCCGGTGCCGCCGGCCACCAACGCAATCCGGCGGTGCTTGCCGATCGAAAATCCGGGTGCGTTGGTCATGGGCGGCGATTGTGCGCGCCGCCCCGACGGGCCTGTGCAATGGCCTAGGGGTTTCCCTGCGCGGTTTGTCGCGCCCCGGACACGGCCACTAGACTGGGTTGCATGCAAGCGGCGCAAAACGATCTGATCACCCGCATCGGGCCGGGCACGCCATGCGGCGCACTGATGCGGTGCTACTGGCAACCGGTGGCCTTGCTCGACGAATTCGATCCGGTGCTCGATCCGCGCATGGCCTCGCGGCCGGTGAAGCGCTTGCGCGTGCTGGGCCAGGAACTGGTTTTGTTTCGCGACGGGCAAGGGCGCTATGGTCTGCTCGACCGCGATTGCCCGCACCGCGGCGCCGACCTGGCGTTTGGCCGCCACGAGCCCGAAGGGCTGCGCTGTCCGTTCCATGGCTGGAAGTTCGCCGTCGACGGCCGTTGCCTCGAGACGCCGGCCGAACCGGTGGGCTCCACGCTGTGCACGCGCGTGCGCCAACGAAGCTATCCGGTGCGCGAGCAATCGGGTGTGCTGTTCGCATGGTTCGGCGCCGAGGGCAGCACGCCACCGGAACTGCCGGCATTCGATGCGTTCCGCGCTCCGGCCACGCACAGCTTCGCGTTCAAGGGCCAGTGGCACTGCAACTGGCTGCAGGCATTCGAAGTCGGCATCGATCCGGCGCATCCGTCGTTCCTGCATCGTTACCTGCAGGACGAACAGGGCGGCGATGCGTTCGGCCGCCAGTTCCGCGCCGCCAGCGTCGGCGAAGTCGATGGCGAGCGCTGGCCGATGACGCGCGTGATGCGCGAGCGCACGTCACCCGAGATCCGCCACGAAGAGGTCGTGCCCGGCCTGACGCGCATCACCGCGCTGCGCATCATCAACGATCACCTGACGCACGTGCGCGTGACGCACGCGATGTTTCCCTACACCTTCGTGATCCCGTTGTCGGAGACGGTCACGATCACGCAGATGCACGTGCCGGTGGACGACACGCACACTTACTGGTACTCGTTCTTCACCAGCTTCGACAAGCCGCTCGACAAGGCCACCATGCGTGCGCAGCGCCTGCGCGGCCTGTCGCTGCCCGACTACGTGCCGCTGCACGATGCCCGCGACAACTGGGGCTTCGATCCCGAGGAGCAGCGCACGCGCACCTACCTCGGCATGGGCGAAGAAGACATCAACCGCCACGACCAGTGGGCGGTGGAAAGCATGGGTCCGATCCAGGACCGCACGCGCGAGCACCTGGGCACCAGCGACAAGGTCATCATGGCCAATCGTCGGCTGCTGATCAGAGCGATCGAGCAGGTGCAAGCCGGCGAGCGCCCACCGATGGCGTTGAGCGCGCACGATGCGGCGCAGCTGACCGGCCCCGACACCATGGACTGCATCGCGCCGGCCGACCGTTGGGAGGCATTCTGGCGTGACGCCGCATCGGCCAAACGCGCCGGGGCTGCATGGCTGGGCGCATCGCCGCCCACCACGGCCGCCGCCAGCGAGGCGCATCCATGACCACCTTCGCCCAACGCTGCGGCATTCACGACATGCCGCGGGCGTTGGCGTGCGAGCAAGTGCTCAAACGTGTCGTCGATCAGGGCATTCAGCGCGTGCGCGTGGCCTGGTGCGACCTGCATGGCGTGTTGCGCGGCAAGACGCTGATGCCGCACGCGGTGGCCGATGCGTTGCACGAAGGCTTGGGTCTGGTCAGCACGGTGATGCTGAAGGACACCTCGGATCGCACCGCGTACAACGTGTTCGAGCCAGGGCTGGCCAACGAGTTGCCGGGGTTCGGCCAGGCCAACAACCTGCACTTGTTGGCCGATCCGGCGAGCTTTCGCATCCTGCCGTGGGCGCAGGACACGGCGTGGATGCAGGCGCAGCCGTGGTTCGACGACGCGACGCCGGTGGCTCTCGACACGCGCCGTGTGCTGCAGGCCGCGCTCGCCGAACTCGCGCGCGAAGGCTACGGCCTGCGCTGCGGCCTCGAGGTGGAGTTCCACATCTACCGCATCGAAGGCGAGCGGCTCGATCCGCAGCAGGCGGCCTGGCCCGGCGAGCCCCCTGCCGTGTCGATGATCCACCCGGGCTACAACCTGCTCGCCGAGAACTGGGCCGACATGGCCGATGCACCGCTGGCGATCGTGCAGCAGGCCGCGCAGGGCCTGAACCTGCCGCTGCGTTCGCTGGAGATCGAACTGGGTCCGAGCCAGGTCGAGGCCGTGTTCGATGCCACCGATGCGTTGACCGCGGCCGACCAGATGGTGCTGTTTCGCAATGGCGTGCGCCAGGCGCTGCGCCGCGCCGGGTACCACGCCAGCTTCGTCTGCCGCCCGCCGTTTCCCAACGTGATGGCCAGCGGCTGGCATTTGCACCAGTCGCTGTTGCACTTGCGCCGCGGCACCAACGCGATGGCGCGCGACGCGCCCGAGCCGGGCGCGACGGCGAGCGATGCCCGCTTCACGCTATCCGACGTCGGCGAGCACTACCTGGCCGGACTGCTGGAGCACGCGCGCGCGATGGCGGTGTTCTGCACGCCCACGATCAACGGCTTCGGCCGCTTCCGTCCGAACGCGCTGGCGCCACAGGCGGTGCTGTGGGGGCGCGACAACCGCGGCGCGATGCTGCGCGTGCTCGGGCGCTGCGGCGATGCCGCCACGCGCATCGAGAATCGCATTGGCGAGCCGAGCGCGAATCCCTACCTCTACATCGCGGCGCAGATCCACGCCGGACTCGATGGGCTGCGGCGCAACCTGCGCGCCGCCGCAGCCACCGATGCACCCTATGCCGCCGGCGCGACCCTGCTGCCGACGACGCTCGGCGATGCGCTGCAGGCGCTGTCCGGCGATGCCACACTGGTGCGTGCGTTCGGCGCACCTTTTGTCGACTGCCTGGTTCGCACCAAGCGCGCCGAGCTGGCACGCTACGAGCAGGCCGCCGACAAAGACGAGTGGCAGCGCCGCGAATACTTCAGCCGCTTCTAGACATGACACGACTCCCACGCCTGCTGTGTTCGCTGTCCTCCGGGAAGCAGCAACCATGCCTTCGGGTGGCCCGACGCCATTGACCATGCCCACCATCGCCGTCCACCTGATCGCCGCCGACGGCACTCGCCGTTCGATCGACGCGCCCACGGGCAAGAGCCTGATGCGTGCGGCCATCGACGCTGGCATCGAAGGCATCCTCGCCGATTGCGGCGGCTGCCTCACCTGCTCGACCTGCCACGTGATCGTCGACCCCGCGTGGACCGACAAGCTGCGGCCACCGGCCGACGAGGAACACGAGATGCTCGAGATGACCGCGTCGCCGCGTCAGCCGACCAGCCGGCTGAGCTGCCAGATCTCGCTGCACGAGGG